>NZ_CAKLCK010000007.1:0-15092 GCF_921292965.1 Allocatenococcus thiocycli | reverse complement strand
GTAACTACTTGGGTGCTCTACGTCAATGGCACCAGATGCAAGACGATTATGATTGCCAATATTGTGTAGTAGACCTTCATGCGATTACGGTTCGTCAGGACCCTAAAGCGCTACATGAAGCAACTCTGGATGCACTGGCGATCTGTCTGGCTGTGGGTGTTGACCCTAAGAAGAGCACGCTATTCGTTCAGTCACACGTACCAGAGCATGCTCAACTAGGTTGGCTTCTTAACTGTTACACTCAGATGGGTGAGCTGAGCCGTATGACTCAGTTTAAAGACAAATCAGCTCGCTACGCGAACGACGTGAATGTTGGTTTGTTTGATTACCCAGTGCTTATGGCTGCGGATATTCTGCTTTATGGTGCACATCAGGTACCAGTAGGCAGCGACCAGAAGCAGCACCTTGAGCTAGCACGTGATATTGCAACGCGTTTCAACAACATCTATTCGCCAGAGAGCCCAATCTTTACGGTTCCTGAGCCATATATCCCGACGGTAAATGCGCGCGTAATGAGCCTTCAGGACGCGACTAAGAAGATGTCGAAATCAGATGATAACCGTAAGAACGTTATCACGCTGCTTGAAGAGCCTAAGTCGATCATTAAGAAGATCAACAAAGCGCAAACAGACACAGAAACACCACCAAGCATTCGTCATGATATTGAGAGCAAAGCGGGTATCGCAAACCTAATGGGCTTGTACTCAGCGGCGACAGGTATGAGCTTTGAAGAAATCGAAGCGAAGTACAAAGGTGTAGAAATGTACGGTCCGTTCAAGAAAGACGTTGGTGAAGCGGTTGTGGCTATGCTTGAGCCAATTCAGGCTGAATACCACCGTATTCGTGCCGATCGTGCTTATATGGATGAAGTGATGAAGCAAGGTGCAGAAAAAGCATCGGCTCGTGCAGCAGAGACGTTGAAGAAAGCTTACGCAGCGGTAGGTTTTGTGACTCGTCCATAGTCATAGCGTTAAGTACACCGTCTTCTAAAAAGCTCCGTAATGCGGAGCTTTTTTTGATCTGTTGACCGTGAATAGACTTCGCGTGTGAGCATATACGGGCTTTTTATTCAGTAAAAACTTGCCTTTCTGGTTTGGTGTTGCAAAATACCGCCCTCCATATATCACAAAAGTGTGGTTGAGACGGTAATGCCAAACGGATTGGGAGCAAGCGACACCTTATGTTGTTGATCATCGATAACTACGACTCTTTCACTTATAACCTTTATCAGTATTTTTGCGAACTTGGCGCAGAGGTAAAGGTAGTGCGCAATGACGAAATCGATATTCAGGGAATTGAAGCACTTAATCCGACTCACTTAGTCATCTCTCCTGGTCCTTGTACGCCAAACGAAGCGGGGATCTCGTTACAAGCGATTAAGCACTTTGCAGGTAAGCTGCCAATTCTGGGTGTCTGTTTGGGGCATCAAGCCATTGCTCAGGCTTTTGGTGGCAATGTGGTACGTGCGCGACAGGTGATGCATGGCAAAACCTCTCCGGTACGTCACAATGGCCGCAGTGTGTTTAAAAACCTCAATAATCCTCTTACTGTGACGCGCTACCACTCTCTTGTGGTTGAGAATGGAACATTACCTGATGTGTTTGAATTGACCGCCTGGACAGAACTACCAGACGGCAGTATGGATGAAATCATGGGCTACCAACATAAGACACTGCCCATTGATGCGGTGCAATTTCATCCTGAATCTATCAAAACAGAACAGGGCCATGAACTGCTGGCAAACTTTCTAGCGCGTGAACTGATCTGATCTTGATCACTTTTCTTAACAAATAATTCATCTTTTAGGCGGTATGAGTGGATTGCAAAACTATGCGTTTCACTATTCTGCCTCGCCTTATTCATTTCTTTTTTCTTCTTCTAGCTCCTGTATTACCAGCCTTTTATAAAAAAAATCTTCGCTATTTTTGTTTCTTCATGCATAAATAATCACGAGTGGTGATTATTGGCAGTTTTGAGTCAATGTAAAAAGAATAAATCACTATTGAAATGGTTAATTGAATGTAAATACAATGCCGCGATAGCTTAAATGCAAAACATTATTTGCTGGTAAAGGGAACCGATTAAGTTCGCTTATCTGCTAAGCATGCGGTATTAAGAAGGAATGTGCGATGACAACGGAAATTAAAGTAGAGCGCGGTTTATTCGATGAGGTGATGGTACCTTGTTATAACCCAATGGAAATGATCCCAGTTAAAGGTGAAGGTTCACGTATCTGGGATCAGGAAGGTAATGAATACATCGACTTTGCTGGTGGTATTGCGGTGAGCTGTCTGGGTCATTGTCACCCTGCGATGGTAGAAGCGTTAACTGAGCAAGGCAAGAAGCTTTGGCACCTAAGTAACGTAATGACTAACGAGCCTGCTCTGCGTCTGGCTAAAACGCTGACAGAATTGAGCTTTGCTGAGCGTGTTTTCTTTGCTAACTCTGGCGCAGAAGCGAACGAAGCGGCACTAAAACTGGCTCGTCGTTACGCTGCCGATGTACATGGTCCTGAAAAATCAGAAATCATCGCATTCAAACAAGGCTTCCACGGCCGTACGTTCTTTACGGTAACGGTTGGCGGTCAGGAAGCTTACTCTGATGGTTTTGGTCCTAAGCCAGGTGACGTAACACACCTACCATACAACGACATTGAAGCACTTCAGGCGCACATTTCAGACCGTACCTGTGCAGTGATGATGGAACCACTACAAGGTGAAGGCGGTATCGTGCCACCAACACCAGAATTTGCTCAAGCAGTACGTGAGCTGTGTGACAAGCACAACGCACTATTGATTTTTGATGAAGTTCAAACAGGTAACGGCCGTACAGGTCACTTCTACGCGTACCAAGGTCTTGGCATCACACCAGATATTCTAAGCACAGCGAAATCACTAGGTGGCGGTTTCCCTATCGGCGCAATGCTAACAACGGCAAAACTGGCTGAGCACCTTAAAGTTGGTACTCACGGTTCAACCTACGGTGGTAACCCACTGGCATGTGCAGTAGCCGAAGCGGTGGTAAACGAAGTCACTAAGCCTGAAACATTGGCTGGCGTTCTTGAGCGTGAAGCAATGTTCCGTGAAGGCTTGGAAGCGATCAACGCAAAATACAACATCTTCTCAGAAGTGCGTGGTAAAGGCCTATTACTAGGTGCAGCACTAAACGAAGAATGGAAAGGTCGCGCACGTGATGTATTGGTCGCTGCGGGTAAAGAAGGCCTGTTGGTACTGATTGCGGGCGCGAACGTCGTGCGTTTCACACCATCACTGGTTATTACACAAGAAGAAATTGAAGAAGGTTTGGCGAAACTGGATAAAGCGATCGCGACTTTAGTGTAAGCGATACAACAGAATAAACGTCAACGTATTTACCCCCGTTAAGGATTTCTGACGGGGGAGTTTTTCCTAAAATATAAATAACCTTAACTCGGGATAATTTAAGCCAGTCAGCACCGACTCAAGGCTTTAGTAACGAAATGACAGTTGCATTTGTTGCGCCTTTCTTATCCCTGGTTAAGGTTTATTAGGATTTTCTTGCATCTGGAGGGAGTATTGATGCTAGTAGTTCGCCCTATCGCGATGTCGGATTATGATTCGCTGCACACTTGTGCGGTTGAGTCTGGTCACGGATTTACATCTCTACCGGTTAACGAAGAACTGTTAACCAATCGAATCAAACATTCAGAGTACAGCTTTAGCAAACCGGACGTAAATGAGCCGGGTGATGAAGGCTACCTAATGGTCGGCTTTGACTCTGAAACGGGTGAAGTTGCAGGTACGACCGGAATCGAAGCATCTATTGGTTGGGATGTACCTTTCTACTCTTACCACATCAGTAAAGTCGTTCACTCATCGCCTAAGTTAGGCGTGAATAATGTAGTGAAGTTGCTGACGTTTGGTAATAACTACACGGGTAACAGCGAAATCTGTACTCTTTTCTTGCGTGAGAAATTCCGCCAGGGTCTGAATGGTCGCCTGATGTCTAAATGCCGTTTCTTAATGATGGCAGAGCACCCAGAGCGTTTCTCTGAAACCATTTTTGCTGAGATGCGTGGTGTCTCTGATGCAAATGGTAATTCTCCATTCTGGCAGTGGTTACAAGAACACTTCTTCTCGATTGACTTCACTCTTGCGGACTACCTGACAGGTATTGGTAAGAAAGGCTTTATCGCGGACTTAATGCCTAAGCTGCCAATCTACATCAACTTACTCAGCCCAGAAGCACAAGCGGTGATTGGCCAGGTGCACGACAAAACACGTCCGGCACTCAAACTTCTGGAGCGTGAAGGATTTACTAACCGTGGCTACGTCGACATTTTCGATGCAGGTCCAACGGTAGAGTGCGATCTGCGCAATGTAGAATCTGTGCGTCATTCGTTCCGTGCTCGCGTAAAAATCGCAGCGCATAACAGCACGCAAGACTTCCTGATGTGTAACGCATCATTCGAGAACTTCCGTGCCGCAGCAGCAAAAGCAGCGTATGACCCTGAAACACAGAGTGTTGTACTAGCACCAGAACTTGCCGACGCACTTTTAGTCGAGGAAGGGGACTTCGTTCGCCTTCTACCGCAGTAACAGACGACAGAATTTAAGGATAGTAACAATGACACATTGGATTGCAGGTGAATGGGTACAGGGTCAGGGTGAAGAGTTTACGTCACTGTCTCCATACAATCAGGAAGTGATTTGGCACGGCAAAGGTGCGACGGCTGAGCAAGTAAACCAAGCTGTAGCGGCGGCTCGTGCTGCTTTTGTTGACTGGAAAAATCGTCCATTTGCAGAGCGCGAAGCCATCGTGCTGGCGTTTGCAGAAAAAGTGAAAGAAAACAGCGAAAAAATTGCTGAAGTGATCGCGAAAGAAACGGGTAAACCAATTTGGGAAACCCGCACAGAAGCGGCAGCAATGGCAGGTAAGATCGCAATTTCAATCCGCGCTTACCATGAGCGTACTGGTGAAGCAACGCGTGAAGCTGCGGGTAACCAAATCGTTCTGCGTCACCGTCCTTTGGGCGTGATGGCGGTATTTGGCCCTTACAACTTCCCAGGTCACCTGCCAAACGGCCACATTGTTCCTGCTCTTTTAGCTGGTAATACAGTTGTATTCAAGCCATCAGAGCAAACGCCTTGGACTGGCGAGCTGGCGATGAAACTGTGGGAAGAAGCAGGTCTGCCTAAAGGTGTGATTAACCTGGTTCAAGGCGCGAAAGAGACTGGTATTGCCCTAGCGGATGCGAAAGGCATCGACGGTGTCCTATTTACCGGTAGTGCAAACACTGGCCACATTCTGCACCGCCAATTTGCAGGTCAACCTGGCAAAATGTTAGCGCTAGAAATGGGCGGTAACAACCCAATGGTTATCTCTGATAACTACGGTGATCTAGACGCAACGGTTTACACCATCATTCAATCTGCATTCATCAGTGCTGGCCAGCGTTGTACCTGTGCTCGTCGCCTGTACGTACCGTTTGGTGAAAAAGGTGATGCATTGATTACTAAATTGGTTGAAGCGACGAATAAGATTCGCGTAGACCAACCATTTGCAGAACCAGCACCGTTTATGGGACCACAAATTTCTGTTGCGGCGGCGAAGTTCATTCTTGATGCGCAAGCTAACCTACAGTCACTGGGTGGAGAGAGCCTAATCGAAGCGAAAGCAGGTGAAGCGGCGTTTGTTTCTCCGGGCATCATTGATGTGACTAATATCGCTGAGTTGCCAGATGAAGAATACTTCGGCCCACTGCTGCAAGTTGTACGTTACGAAGGCTTGGAAAAAGCAGTGGAACTGGCGAATGATACTCGCTTTGGTCTTTCAGCAGGTTTGGTTTCAACCGACGACCAAGAGTGGGAATACTTTGTCGACCACATCCGCGCTGGTATCGTAAACCGCAACCGTCAGTTGACCGGTGCAAGTGGTGACGCGCCGTTTGGTGGTCCTGGTGCATCTGGTAACCTTCGTCCAAGCGCATACTACGCGGCTGACTACTGTGCTTACCCAATGGCATCAATGGAAGGTGGCGAAACACTGCTTCCTGCGACATTGAGCCCAGGTGTAGAACTTTAAGTTTCAACAATAGAGCCACGACGGTACTTCGTGGCTCGGATTGCCGATGCATCATTAAAGTATGGAGTCTTAATGAGGTCGGCATGAAAATAATTAAAAAATGAGTGTACGACTGACTGATACTTCATCACAGGTTAGGCTGCTCGTTCATTATTCTGGACAGTGTTATACCAATCGTAGTAAATAACTGACCATTCTAACTTGTTAAAACGCTCGATAACTGCGTTAGAATTTTTGATTGTAGAGTAACTACTTATCGAAAATTCTGTCTTGTTCTCAAACGTTTTTCCTACGTTATTTATGCTCTCTTACTTACTGTGATTGGTATTGGCTGTGAACGAGCCGCCAACATTCTTACCCTACATCTCGTAACAAGGAGCCGTTATGACCCCTGATGTGTTATTTGAATCTTTATGGCAAGACTACATTCAGCGTCTTTGCCCCTCTGCTGCTAAAGTTCATCAACTTCTTCAAGAAGATGAGCCTTTGATTAACGACCATATTGCACTGCGCACATTCAATGTTGAGCCTCTTGGCATTGAGACGCTGGCGAAGCCATTTCTAGCGATTGGTTACAAGGCGTGTGGTGACTATGTATTTGAAAGCAAAAAGCTGGTCGCTAAGCACTACGAGCACCCAGACCCAAAACAGCCTAAAGTGTTCATCAGTGAGCTTAAAGTAGAAGAGTGTTCGCCAGAGCTACAAGCGATTGTTGCTAAACTGGCAGCACAAGTGGATGCAGATAAACTCGCAGATAGCGCATTTTTACATGGCGGCCGCTTATGGGATCTCAGTTTTGCAGATTACCAGGTTTTGGCAAAAGAGAGTGAATACGCGTCCTGGCTGGCGGCTCATGGATACGGCGCTAACCACTTCACGGTCAGTGTAAATCAACTGAATCAGCATGATGAAGTGAAGCAAGTGAACGATCACTTACGCCAAGCTGGATTTGTGATTAACGAGTCGGGTGGCGAAGTGAAAGGCTCGCCTGAAGTCTTGCTTGAGCAGTCTTCAACCATGGCAGATAAAGTGCCGGTTAACTTTACTGAAGGCTCTGAAATCATTCCGGGTGGTTTTTACGAATTCGCGAAACGCTACCCAATGGACAATGGTGAGCTTTATCCGGGTTTTGTTGCAGCTTCGGCTGATAAAATCTTTGAGAGCACTAACGGTTAAGGCCTTCTCGGCTAGCAATACGTTTTCCTAACCTAAATAAAAAGCCACCAATGTTGCCATTGGTGGCTTTATTCTTTATTTGCGTTACTCGAATCTTAGATTAACGAGTACCGTAAACTACGATAGTTTTACCGTGCGCAGAGATTAGATTCTGCTCTTCTAGCATCTTCAAGATACGACCAACTGTCTCACGAGAACAGCCAACGATTTGACCGATTTCTTGACGAGTGATCTTGATTTGCATGCCATCTGGGTGAGTCATCGCGTCTGGTTGTTTTGCAAGGTTCAGAAGCGTCTGAGCGATACGACCAGTTACGTCTAGGAACGCTAGGTCACCCACTTTTTGGCTGGTTACTTGAAGGCGACGAGCCATCTGCGCAGAAAGACGCATTAGGATGTCTGGGTTTACTTGGATAAGCTGACGGAATTTCTTGAAAGAAATCTCAGCAACTTCGCAAGGAGATTTAGCTCGAACCCAAGCTGTGCGCTCTTGGTCTTCCTCGAATAGACCAAGTTCACCAATAAAGTCTCCTTGGTTTAGGTAAGAAAGGATCATTTCCTTACCTTCTTCGTCTTTGATAAGAACCGCAACAGAACCTTTAACGATGTAGTACAAGGTTTCAGCTTTTTCACCTGCGTGAATCAGCGTGCTCTTTGAAGGGTACTTATGAATGTGACAGTGTGAAAGAAACCACTCTAATGTCGGGTCGGTTTGAGGTTTACCTAGAACCATAATATCTCACTTCCTCTGCAGGGTACGCTTGCGCTATCCATATTTTAGCTAAGCCTGAATCAGGCTTACTAGAATAAGAGCACTTTTTATATGCTGCAAGCTATCTTGTGTTTCGGTAAGAAATAGTATCCTTTTTCTAGGATGATTTCTTGATTTTAATCGTGCCATGGTTGCTATTTTGTACGCAAAACTGTGCACATGATCACGGTATGAAAAGTAAACACTCCGAAAGCGAGATTTTTAGCCAATTTTTCCTGTTTCTATCAGTTGTTGTAGGATAGGCCTCACGATCAGCTCCATTGCAAAACTCATCTTACCGCCCGGCACGACTATCGTGTTGTGACGTGACATAAACGAGCCGTCAATCATGGCCAACAGGTAAGGGAAGTCGACATTCTTGATCCCACGTAGTCGAATGACCACAAAACTTTCATCCAGACTCGGGATGCCTTTCGCGTTGAGTGGGTTCGATGTATCCACGGTTGGCACGCGCTGAAAGTTGATATGAGTACGTGAAAACTGCGGAGTAATGTAATTCAGATAGTCATCCATCGAGCGTACGATGGAGTCCATGACGGCCTCTCTTGAGTGGCCGCGGTCACGCGTATCCCGGACGAATTTTTGGATCCATTCCAAGTTCACAATCGGTACCATGCCAATCAGAAAATCGACATGTTGCGATACATTCACTTCACCATCGACCACGCCACCATGCAGCCCTTCATAGAAGAGTACGTCGCTGTTGTCTGGTAGGTCTTGCCACGGGGTGAAAGTGCCTGGCATCTGGTTATACGGTACTGCTTCATCAAAGGTGTGCAGATAGCGACGTATGCTGCCAGTACCTTCTTCGCCATATTGGCGGAAAAACTTTTCCAAGCCAGGAAAGTCATTGGCCTGAGGACCAAAGTAGCTGATGTGTCTGCCTTGCTCGCGCGCTTTACGAATTTCGATATCCATTTCCGGGCGAGTAAAGCGATGGAAGCTGTCACCTTCAACCCAGGCTGGTTTGACGTTCATCATATTGAACATCTTACGGAAGGCTTCAGATGTAGTGGTCGTGCCGGCTCCGGATGAGCCGGTAACTGCAATAATTGGGTGTTTAGCTGACATGACAAACCTTGTCGAAAATTACTTTCCTTTAAGTGCAGCAGGCATCTACTGCACAAGTGATGGTCCACTATAGCACGTAACAACGGCTTGTCATCGGGTGGGGTACGGTAAAGTGTGAAGGGCTTGGGGAAAAGAACCTAGTACTTTGCTTTTAATTGAATATCCACCGTTTCATGCAGTTCGGAATACACGATAACCGCTTCGCCTTTCTCTAGCTGTAATTTAACTTGGTCGATCTTATCTTGCAGAGATACTTCCAGCGTGCCGTAATCTGTCCCTTCACGCAGAACAAATTCACGAATCAGGTTTTCCAGTGTTTCTGGCGCAATGTCTTGCCAAGGAATGATCATAAATACCTCAAAATTTTATGACGAATGGGTAGGATTTGTTGACCTTTTCAGCAAAAAATCAGTTCTAAAGGCCAACTTCTCCAAGTCTACTGTGTCTTACGTTTCGATACAGCAGAAAGGTGATCCGCAGCGATACTCTCGTAATAGGATGGCAACGCTTCTTCGAGCCAAAACTTCGGCTTTAATGCAGACCCTGAGATAAAACCAACATGGCCGCCGTGCTCATACAGGCGATAGTCAATATTGGCGGGCAGTACAAACTTAGGGATAACCTCATCAGTCATAAATGGGTCATCCTTAGCGTGAATGATCAGCGTCGGCAATTTTATTTGTTGTAACTTGCTCAACCCAGAGCATTGGGTGTAATAGTCCTGAGCATCTTTAAACCCATGCAGAGGGGCGGTGATCAAATCGTCGAACTCTTGTAAGCGCGTGACACGCTTGATTGAATTGTAAGAGAGCGCCAGCTCACCATGGAGTAACGTGTGCTTTTGTAAGGCGTTCCGTTTTAAAGATGAAAGCAAATAGCGGCGGTAAACCTTGGAAAAACCCTGTTCAATGCGGTTAGCGCAAGCCGCTAAGTCGAGAGGAGCAGACACAATCGTTGCCGCTTTCAATATCGGGTTATCTGGATATTGCGCTAAGTAGTTTGCCAGCATGTTCCCCCCTAAGGAAATACCAATGGCGACTTTAGGGTTGTCCGGAAATTGCTTTTCAAGATGTTCAAGGAAAAAGCGAGCGTCTGTCACTTCTCCTGAGTGATAAGCGCGGGCTTTTTTGTTTGGCTTCCCGCTACAGCCACGAAAGTGCATCATCACCGAAAGCCAGCCAGACTGAGCAAACGCGTTCATGAGTCCGTTGGCATACGGGCTGTAGAAGCAGCCTTCCAAGCCGTGAAACAGGATAAAAATAGGTTTGTGCTGCGCGGTTTCTTTGTTTGGATCTTCACTCCAGGCGATATCGAGAAAATCGCCATCCGTGGTATCCAGCGTTTGCCAGACAGGGGCAAACAACGCTTTTTTACGAATAAAGCGTGGTAGAAGGGTCTGGAGGTGTGGGTTTTTCATCCCAGCGGCTGCTAAAAATTGTGTCATACCTAACTGCTCTTATGCGTCCTCCAACATCCATGGGAGAACTTATTAATATAATCCTTTATAAATATTATAGGTACTTTATACCTAAATGACTTCAAGATGCAGGATTCAGAGTGTTGTCACCGGAGCCAGTTCAAGGAACCAGCATTCCACGTTGTTTATTGCAATTTATGGATGCTTTGGCGGGTGAATATTTGGCACTGGGATAGCAAAAGCTTGTTGTAAATGTTCACCGCCTAACTGACGGCAATATCTGAGCGTGAGAGGATCACCGTCGTTTTTTATCAGGCTGAGCGAGTTGATGCAGTCGACTAAATCGGATTGCTGCTGTTTTTCTAGCTGAAGCTCAAACTGCAGCGTTTCGCGATATAATGCATCATTGACTTGAGATTTGAGGTGGCGTCGCAGGTCGCGAAAAGAGTGTAGTAAGGTCTCACTTCGGCCTAGACAGCTTTGAACCAAATGCCAGTCTTTTTCTTGGAAGATAAGCTGCTGCTCGTCGAGCCATCGGAGCAGCAGTAACAGATTCACGTTGCCGTGATAGTTGTTTTGTAATGATAAGCACGCTTCTTTTACTTCCCGCACACCATAAAACTGCAAACTGAATTGCCATAGATGCTCTAAGGTAAGGGTGTATTCTGCGTGCTTATTTGTCATTGATTAAACTCTAGCTCCATCTGCTCTAACTCTTCCTGAACAGACATCCATTCCATCTCAACTTCTTCGAGCTCTGATTTGCTCGATGATTGAAGCGCTAACACTTCATTTAGTTTAGCTTTATTTTCGGCATCATACAGTGAGTTATCCGCCAATTGCTCTTCTGCTTTTGCTAGTGCTGCACCCAACTTATCCATTTTATTTTCTAATTGTGTCAGCGTTTTGCGAATTGGTGCCGTTTGTTTACGAAATTCGGCTTCGCGGCGCTTCTGCTCTTTTTTGGCAGAGGCACTGTTGGCGGTGTCCTTTGCGGGTTGTGATGCCTGCGCCTCTTTACGCTCAACTCTTTGTTGCTCTGTTAGCCATTTGTAGTAGTCATTTAAGTCACCATCAAATGGCGCAACTTGGCGGTCATGAACGAGATACAAGTCATCTGTCGTTGCCCGTAACAGGTAGCGGTCGTGCGACACGATCACCATTGCGCCTTCGAACGTTTGCAACGCCATCGTTAATGCCTGACGCATGTCTAAGTCTAGGTGGTTGGTTGGTTCATCGAGTAGTAACAGGTTTGGTTTCTGCCAAACGATCAATGCCAACACCAAACGTGCTTTTTCACCGCCAGAGAATGGTGCGACCTTCTCCAGCGCTTTATCACCCTGGAAGCCAAAACTACCCAGATAATCACGCAATTGTTGCTCGGTTTGATCCGGCGCGATTTGCATCATGTGTTGCAGCGGCGTTTCTTCCGGGTGGAGAGTTTCAAGCTGGTGCTGAGCGAAGTAGCCAATCTTCACGCCTTGTGAGTAGGTCAGGTCGCCGCCTTGTGCTTTGAGCTCGCCAGATAGCAGTTTGATCAGCGTTGATTTACCCGCGCCGTTACGACCGAGTAGACCGATGCGGCTACCCGGGACGAGGTTAAGGCGGATTTTCTCCAGAATTAAGTTGTCATCGTAGCCTGCCGAGACATCATCCATCATCATGATTGGATTTGGCAAAGCGGCAGGCTCACGGAATTCAAAACTGAACGGGTTATCGAACTGTGCCGGTAGCACTTTTTCCATGCGTTCCAGTGCTTTAATACGGCTTTGCGCCTGACGTGCTTTGGACGCTTTGTAGCGGAATCGGTCGATGTAGCTTTGCATGTGCGACATCTGCTTCTGCTGCTTTTGGTACATAGCTTGCTGCAGAATCATTTTTTGTGCGCGCTGGTTTTCGAATGACGAGTAGTTGCCCGTGTATTCATTCAGCTGCTGGTTCTCGATGTGAATGATGCGACCAACGATAGGATCGAGAAAATCACGGTCGTGCGAGATCAGAATCAGCGTACCCGGGTAGTTTTGTAGCCAGCGTTCCAGCCACATTACCGCATCTAAATCCAAGTGGTTGGTTGGCTCATCGAGCAACAGTAAGTCTGAGCGACAAAGCAGCGCCTGAGCCAGGTTAAGGCGCATACGCCAACCACCAGAAAATTGAGTCAGACTCCAGCTCATCTGTTCCTGACTGAACCCTAAGCCATCAAGCAACTCTGCTGCACGGGCGCGAATGCTGTAACCACCAATGGTTTCGATTTTGCCGTGAATTTCCGCAACCAGAGTACCGTTGTCTTGCTCTTCAGCCGCTTCGAGTTGCTGTTCAAGGCCGCGAAATTCACGATCGCCATCAATGACATACTCTAATGCACTGCGTTCCAGCGCCGGGGTTTCCTGTGCTACCCATGCCAGTTCCCAGTGCTGTGGTTGGCTGAACGAGCCGGCATCAATGGACAGTTCGTCTTTTAGCAAAGCAAACAGGGTGGACTTACCACAGCCATTTTTGCCCACTAAGCCGACTTTATCTCCGGGATGGATAGTCGCAGAAGCTTGATCTAAAAGAGGTTTACCGCCACGCAGTAACTGAATATCAGAAAAGGTAATCATAGAGTCGTCATTCACTTTGCGCAGTGCGCGTTGCTTTGTCACTAAGGTCGTTATCTAGCGGTGAATAGTAGGGGTATTGGCGCTAAAAGTCGATCTCTGCGCACGAATTGCATTATGCTGCACAAAAACGTATAACATTTTGATAACGGATAAAAATGACCACAAGGACGACCATTTGGCTGTAACAGCGTCTAGCCCCCCAAGAGTTCTGGTTATCTATGCACACCCAGAACCCTATAACTCGATTGCCAATCAAGTGATGATAAAGAGAATTCAATCGCTTGATCACGTAACGGTGCACGATCTGTATGGTGCGTATCCAGACTTCTTTATTGATATTAGCCACGAACATGAGCTCCTGATGGCGCATGATGTGATCGTATTTCATCATCCTCTTTATATGTATTCCTGTCCTGCTTTGTTAAAAGAGTGGCTGGATCGTGTGCTTGGTAAAGGCTTTGCATTCGGAGATGGTTGCGCTCTGAAAGGGAAATACTGGCGCAGTGTGATCACCACGGGCGGCAAAGAGGAAGCATTCAGTACTAAAGGCTACAACAAATATCCGTTAGAGCAGATTCTTCAGCCATTTGAGTTGACTGCGGCACTGTGTCAAATGCATTGGCTGGAACCTCTGGTTCTGTATTGGTCACGAAATGTCTCCGATATTGAGCGTTATGACCATGCGGAGCAGTATCGTCGATGGTTGGGCGATCCTTTGAAAGACTGGAACGCAGCAAACGAACAGGGAGTTCAGCATGGCAGTCACCAGTGAGTTTCTTCAAAGCAGTGTGGTGTTCCTTTCCGCTGCGGTTATCGCCGTACCACTCGCCCAGCGACTTGGTTTGGGCTCGGTGCTGGGCTATCTATTAGCGGGCGTCTTGATTGGCCCATGGGGATTAGGGTTGATCAGTGATGTAGATGCAATTTTGCACTTTGCTGAGCTCGGGGTCGTATTGCTGCTGTTCTTAATTGGCCTCGAATTGAATCCCAAAAAACTGTGGCAGATGCGAGGGCCGATTTTAGGACTTGGTGGTGCGCAGGTTGTGGTGACCACATTTGTTATCGGCAGTATTGTCAGTTTGTTCGGGCTGAGCATACAAGTGAGCCTGGTGATTGGGATGGGACTGGCGCTGTCTTCAACCGCTATTGCGTTGAGAGTGATTGATGAGCAAGGGCTGAATGGCACGGAAACCGGGCAGTCAGGCTTTGCAGTCCTTCTGTTTCAGGATATTGCCGTCATCCCGATGTTGGCCATACTGCCTCTGTTAGCCGGGGGGCAAACCGGCGGAGATTGGTTAGATGTATTGACGGTGCTCGGCAGCGTTATTGCGTTACTGATTGGCGGCCACTTCTTGCTGCGCCCTCTGTTTCGATTTGTTGTCATGAGCGGTGTGCGTGAGCTATTTACCGTTGCAGCGTTATTGGTTGTTCTGGGCATTTCGGTTGTGATGCAAAAGCTGGGCTTATCGATGGCGCTTGGCACCTTTCTGGCGGGTGTGCTACTGGCGGAAAGTGAATATCGTCATGAGTTGGAAATAGCTATCGAGCCTTTTAAAGGTTTGTTACTCGGGTTGTTTTTCATCGCAGTTGGAATGGCGGTGAACCTTGGTTTACTGGCTCTGCAACCTTTGGAGATCCTTGCTGCAGTTGTGGTATTGGTATCGGTGAAAGGGTTGGTTCTGTACGCACTGGCGCGTGCTGCTCGTGTTCGCACAAAAGCACGTAGCCGTATGGCGGCCATTTTGAGCCAGGGCGGGGAATTTGCGTTCGTGATTTTCACAGCGGCGAGCCAGGAAGGCATCTTAACTCAACAGCAAGTCGCGTTTTTGTTGGTCGTGGTCAGTTTATCTATGGTGACCACACCGCTCATTTTGATGGGACAAAAGAAGTGGTTTGCACATACGCTTAACCAAGAAGAGGAAAGCGTCACCAGCAATGTGGTCGACCGTCGTCCACGGGTTATCATCGCGGGTTTTGGTCGTTTCGGTCAGGT
>NZ_CAKLCK010000006.1:0-55368 GCF_921292965.1 Allocatenococcus thiocycli | reverse complement strand
TTGGCTTCAGGTATGTCCATGGAGTATGGGTTAGGTGCAAGCCTGATCAATCTGAAACATCGTTTTGACAGTAAAATCTCCAGTAAAAAAATAAATAACACCCATATTTATAACAAGTTAACGCTGGTGGGCGGTGAGGGAACGATTATTATCTCCACAGATCCCCAGAATTTACAGCCGGTTGATGTTCATAAATTGATGATCGATCATGGTCATACAGAGGAGGTCTACGCATCTGACGAGGGTAACGGTACACTCATTCAAGTGGTCAAAAAAGTACAGTTTTCAGGAAAACAAGTCGCTTTTATTGTTGCAGACATCAACACAAGTGTTGTGATTGAGCAATTGACCAATCAAGAACACGAAGATAGCTATAGCCGAATGGTTCTCAATGTTAAAAACGTTGAGATCGTTGTGTGGGATTCAATAACAAAGAATTCTATAGATAATCAACACGAGAGTTCCCTAGAACCTAAAGAACTGACAAGTAAAATATATTTTGAAGTGCCAGTTGAACGCTATCACTTTAAATTGAGAGCCTGGTTTGAGCCTTTAAGTGAAAGTGATGTTCTTACCTCACGATTATTTATTATTGGCTTGAGTATTCTTGCTGTAATGATTGTTAGCGGTCTTTGTTACGCTTTCATCGCGAATAATAATAGAATTGAATTAAAAATAAAGCTTGAAGAAGAGAAAAAGCGTAAGGATATTCTTTCTAAACAAAACCAAAAGCTTACTAATGAAATAGAACGTCGTATCGCATCAGAAAAAGAGCTCGAATTCCAAGCGAAATATGACACCTTAACCAACTTGCCAAATCGTAGTTACGGTTCAGAGCGATTGGCGTTGGAATTGATCCGCGCTGCTCGTAGTGGCTCTAAAGTGTTGGTTATGTTTATCGATTTGGATCATTTTAAACAGATCAATGATTCCATGGGCCACTTTGTTGGTGATGAAATCCTTAAGCTTAGTGCGCAACGTTTACACGGTGTCGCGAGAAAAACCGACTTACTAGCCAGAATAGGCGGTGACGAATTTTTATTAGTGGTGCCTGACTTGCCTGATGGTGACACGGCTAAACGTGTCGCATCTAGTGTACTCACTGCTTTTGATGCGCCGTTGATGTGGAACAACCATGAGTTTTTCCTCACCAGTAGTATTGGAATGTCAGTGTTCCCTGATGATGGAGACACTGCGGAGCAGTTGTTGGCAAGTGCTGATATGGCAATGTATCGCGTTAAGCAAGATGGCCGAGATGCTTTCTGTTTTTATGATCAGAATATGAACCAGGATCTGCAACGCTATCTCGATTTGGAAAGCCGATTGCGTCACGCAATTTCTAATCAATTGTTGGAATTGTATTACCAGCCTATTGTTGAGCTGAAAACAGGCGAGATTGTTGGTGCAGAAGCATTAATGCGCTGGAAAGATGAAAAATACGGATTTGTTAATCCTGAAGAGTTTATCTCCATCGCTGAGAAAAATGGATTGATTCACCAAGTGGGTGAGTTTGCCATCCAGCAAGCTTGTCTGCGAGCAGCGCAGTGGCAATCAATTACACCTTTATTTATGTCGGTCAACTTCTCTAGTGTTCAGTTCCGTTATTGTGAAAAATTACTTGATTTGATAACTCAAAACTTAAGTGAATCGGGGCTCCCAGCCGATAAGTTTGATGTCGAAGTGACCGAAAGTTTACTGTTCAACCATGACCAAGAGTTATTGGACATGCTGAACAACTTGCGTTCATTGGGAACCAAACTGACTATTGATGATTTTGGTACGGGCTATTCGGCACTGAGTTACTTGCAGAAATTCCCATTTGATCGTCTGAAAATCGATCGAGCTTTCATGCAAAACGTGTTTGAAAATGAGTCGGATCAAGAACTGGTCAATGTAATTATCGCGATGGCAAAAGCACTCAATCTCAAAATTGTTGCTGAAGGAATCGAAGAGCGCCGACATGTCGATTATCTCAACAACCTAAACTGTGAGTTTGGACAAGGTTTCTACTATAGCCGCCCAGTACCCGCAGAGGAGTTCGAAGCCTTACTTAAGCAACCAAGCTGGTTGTAAATCCTTTCAATACAATGTTATAGCTAAGCATTGATGGCATTTGTGCTTCAAATTCATCAATGCTTTTCCACCTCAAGGGATAATCCCTCTTCCTGCTTTGAATTACACTACAATTAATTGATAAGTGATCGCCGGTGACGCCCGTCACACAAAGGCTAAACCAAATTCAAAACGAGTGAAAACTCGCCAACGTAATCAAGAAGGAATTGCGAATGTCTTCTGCATTTTACCAACAGATTCAACAGCAAATTGAAGAAGTGAAGGCTGAAGGTCTTTACAAAGCAGAACGTATTATTACGTCTCAACAGCAAGCTGCTGTGAAAATCTCAACCGGTGAAGAAGTACTGAACTTCTGTGCAAATAACTACTTAGGCCTTGCTAACCACCCTGCACTGATTGAAGCAGGTAAAGTGGGTATGGATGAGCATGGTTTTGGTATGGCATCAGTACGCTTTATTTGTGGTACTCAAGACATCCACAAAGAGCTAGAGCAGAAACTGTCTAAGTTCCTGGGTAAAGAAGACACAATTCTTTACACCTCTTGCTTTGACGCAAACGCAGGTCTGTTTGAAACCATTCTTGGTAAAGAAGATGCAGTTATCTCTGACGCACTAAACCATGCGTCTATCATTGATGGTGTTCGCCTGTGTAAAGCAATGCGCTTCCGTTACTCAAACAACAACATGGAAGAGCTAGAGCAACAACTGATTGCAGCAAAAGAGGCGGGTGCTCGCCACATTCTTATCGTAACGGACGGCGTGTTCTCGATGGACGGCGTGGTTGCGAACCTACCAGCTATCTGTGACCTAGCGGAAAAATACGGCGCGTTAACTATGGTTGATGACTCTCACGCGGTTGGCTTTATGGGCAAAACCGGTGCAGGCACGCACGAGCACCACAACGTGGTTGACCGTATCGACATCATCACTGGTACGCTTGGTAAAGCAATGGGCGGCGCTTCAGGCGGCTATACATCAGGTAAAGCAGAAGTGATCGACTGGCTACGTCAGCGTTCTCGTCCGTACCTATTCTCAAACTCGGTTGCACCAGCAATCGTAAATGCCTCTATCCGAGTTCTAGACCTGCTAGAAGAAAGTGGCGACCTACGTGACCGCCTGTGGGAAAACGCAGCGCATTTCCGTGCACGTATGGAAGCGGCTGGCTTCACGATGGGTGGTGCTGATCACGCAATCATCCCAATCATGCTTGGTGACGCGAAAGTTGCGGCTGAGTTCGCTGAGCGTGCACTAGAAAAAGGCATCTACGTAATCGGCTTCTCATTCCCTGTTGTACCAAAAGGTCAGGCGCGTATCCGTACTCAAATGTCAGCGGCGCACTCTCGTGAGCAGTTGGATCGTGCGATTGATGCGTTCATCCAGGTTGGTAAAGACATGGGCATTATTTAAGTTTCTGTATCTCTCTTGTTTCACGTGGGTTTATGACAAAGGCTTGCCCAAATCTCCCTCGGAGAAGGCTCGTTGGGTTAAGCCTTTTTACCCACGCTGTTGAGTGATAATGAAAGTTATAGAGAATTTTTTGTTGCGCACTGAGCGGAGCAATATTTGGTGAATACTATGAAAATTAAAGCATTATCAAAGCTAAAGCCTGAAGAAGGCATCTGGATGACTGAGGTGGAAAAACCTGAGGTTGGCCATAACGACATTCTGATCAAAATTAAGAAAACGGCTATCTGTGGTACAGACGTACACATCTACAACTGGGACGAGTGGTCACAAAAAACCATTCCAGTACCTATGGTTGTGGGTCACGAGTACGTGGGTGAAGTTGTAGCGATTGGTCAGGAAGTTCGTGGCTTTGAAATTGGTGATCGCGTATCTGGCGAAGGTCACATTACTTGTGGTCACTGCCGTAACTGTCGTGGTGGTCGTACACACCTTTGCCGTAATACCATCGGTGTAGGTGTAAACCGTGAAGGTGCATTTGCAGAATATCTGGTTATCCCAGCGTTCAATGCATTTAAGATTCCAGATGAGATTTCTGATGATCTAGCATCGATCTTCGACCCGTTTGGTAACGCGGTACACACCGCACTTTCTTTCGACCTAGTTGGTGAAGATGTGCTGATCACGGGTGCTGGTCCAATCGGCATCATGGCAGCTGCAGTTGCAAAACACGTTGGTGCACGTCACGTAGTCATCACAGACGTCAACGAGTACCGTCTGGAACTTGCTCGTAAGATGGGTGTAACTCGCGCAGTAAACGTAGCAGAAGAGAAGCTAGAAGATGTAATGGCTGAGTTGAACATGACAGAGGGCTTCGATGTTGGCCTTGAAATGTCTGGCAACCCTGCAGCGTTCAACTCAATGCTAACAACCATGAACCACGGTGGTCGTATTGCTCTGCTAGGTATTCCACCATCAGACATGGGTATCGACTGGAACCAAGTGATCTTCAAAGGTCTGGTTATCAAAGGTATCTACGGACGTGAGATGTTCGAAACTTGGTACAAGATGGCAAGCCTGATCCAATCAGGTCTGGATCTGTCGCCAATCATCACACACCACTACAAGATTGATGACTTCCAAGAAGGCTTCGACGTTATGCGTAGTGGTCAGTCTGGTAAAGTTATCCTAGATTGGGAATAATGAAAATTCGGGGAGGGCGTTAGTTATGATGAAGGTTGTCATACTGTTTAAATAAGCGCTTAGAGTATAAAATCTCCACTTTAGTCCTGTAAAATGCCCCAATTATTCCTTGGGGCATTTTTATTTTGTATTGCTGGGCGCAATTGCAAGTATGGCAGAGGATAAGGCATGTGATACCCAACAGGTGGCTATAGATGGCAGCCAAATTTGATTTCCCCTTAAAACTCCAAAGTTCATCGCACAACTTGCATATGAACTGGAATTAATTGAAACGCCTTTTTATTATTTATTTTCCGGATGGTTCTCATCTGAGGAAATAATAACAAGGAGCTTTCATGGCAACTCGTACCCTTACGACTCAACTTGCAACGCTGGCCATTGCCATCACCAGCACTTATGCCGTTGCAGCTGATTACCCTAACCTAATTGTTCATCAAGAAGCGACGAAGAGCCTTCAAGCTGACATCAAAACAAAAGCCCAAAGTTCTTTTCAGGATTGGATTCTGACACCGGCTAATCACGCGTTAGAACTTAAGCCGCAGCATTTTCCTCATGTTGCTTATGAGCGAAAAGATCTCAAAAAAGTAGTGGATGGTATCTATACTCTGACGTTGGCCTGGCATCTTAGTGAAGACGATAAGCAAAAGATAGTCTACCGAGAAAAAGCCAGCGAACTTATTGTCAGTATTGCTAACGCGATAAGTCCTAGTCCACATACCCCAAATGAATCGATTCTACTGCCTGTCTATTAAGCGTATTCAATCATCCGTTCAGAGATGTCTTGGGATGCACAACAAACGGTTAATGGATGGCTTAAGCGCCAAGCGGAATACTTTAAAAATTACAAGCTTACTGGCACATTGATCAAAAATAATTGGGAGAATGTTCGATTAGCAATCCTATTTGATTTGGCAATGCTACTTTCTGACGAGAGTTTGTATCAGTTCTCTGTTGAGGCTTTAAAAGCTTTTGTTGCGGTGAATATCGAGCCAGATGGAAAAACCAATGATTTCATGAATCGTGATGCTATAACTTATCACGCCTACAATCAGCAGTATTACGCACGAGTTTTGCGGACGGTTTATCTGTATAAAGGTGAAGAAGCTGCGCTAGAACTATACAAATATAAAGCTCAAGGCCACGGTAGTATTGAGGATGCATATCAGTTCTGGGTACCTTACTTCAAACAGCCCGCAGAGAAAACGCACATTGAATTTGTTAACACAGGCTGGAAGCCTGATTTGAAGCGCGGTGACGCCAGTAAGCCTTATGATCCAATAGGGACGGTTTATGCTATGGCACATATGATTGCCATGGAAAAAGAAGCCGCTGATTACATTAAAACTGTCATCCCAGATAAAGAACCACATACTCTGAGATTGAGTACTTGGCTGAACTATTCACTTCATTCTGGCCGATAATTTTTCAGCTATACTTATACGAATGTCAGGCTCGCTATTGTGGCGGGCCTTGTTGTTTGTGCACCGAGCATTAACCTGTACGTCTTCGCCGCTTAGATGTTGCTTTGCAGCAAGTTACTCGTTCGGAACCACTGAAATGTTTTTAATCAACCGTTTACATTCCAACGACCGGCTATTTGGTTGCCATTTTTTGCTCAGATGTTACCTCCAATGCGTTTCTTCTAGCTCTTTTTGAGATTTATCTAACAACGCCAATAGCCTTTCCACCTCTTTGTATTTCCCTGCGATGATGGCGCTGCGTAATTCGACCTGTAGAGCCTTTAATTTATCTAAGCCAGTCGGAGGTTTCACAAGACGACGTAAACCATCGGCTTGATCCAAAGATCTGATGTTATTGTTCATTTAAGCTCCCACTTCGATGGAGAACTATATCTCTTTCAGTTTGATGAGAAAAAACTTCTGCTGAACAATTGATACACTCATATTTGAAGTATTTTTTACGGAATACTTTTTCTATGAATGTTCGGCGTATTCGATTAAAAACCGTACTCTTCTTACAAGAAGGGCACATCCCATAAAGTTGCATATAAATTAGCCTTCTGACGAACTGACAAGAAATTTATTCATACTTATCTGAGTATGAAACTTGGTTATATACATTAGATTACTTTGCGTTTTTGTTTTTTGGTGTGATGTGCACCCCATAATTCAATGTTAAATAGGTGGTTAGATAAAGTTGGCAGAGTTAGGTTGAAGGTGGATTTCTGTTGGATTTTTACACAGGTTAGCCTAAATATTTTCTGTAATTTCTTGTCTATTGCCTATATTGAGCTAATGGTTACTTATAGTTTTATTTGTTTTTATTAATTGGCTTACTTTTAATTCAATATAAAACTTTAAAACAAAATGGCTCTTGTAATGGTGATAACAAGGTTAGTCATCCATAGTTCACCAAAGATGAAGATTGAGAATATGAGTACAGGAATAGTTAAGTGGTTCAATGGAGATAAAGGATTTGGCTTTATTACACCAGATGATGGCAGTAAAGATTTGTTCGTCCACCATTCGGAAATTAAAATGAGTGGTTATAAGTCGCTGGCGGATGGCCAGAAAGTAGAATACGAAGTTGGGCAAGGGCAAAAAGGTCCGTGTGCGACTAATGTTAAGCCTCTATAACTGAGTATTGAAGAGTAAGCAGGCTCATTAAGTGTCGCTATGAGTCTGCTTTTAGTGTTTTTTAAGCATAAGTCAGGTTAAAACCCTCGGCTTTTCCAGAACTGTCCTTCGTCACGAGCAACAACGTTGAATGTTTTTTCAGCGATTGTCTTACCTTGCATTTCTAGCGTCATTCGCCATTCACCTAAGTTGCTTTCTAATCCGTTAATCGGACACAGTAGCTGAATGGTATCGCCAAGATAGAAGTGCCAATCATTACTTCGTACATACACTTCTCCATCAAAAGGCGCGAGTACTTTACCCTTTTTATTGATAATGCCCGGATGATGGATGCAAAACTGTAAAAGCTGTCCTTTCGCTTTCTTAATATTGACGGTAAAGCCAAATTCAACCCCTTCATCGGCAGTAACCGTTTGGGTGAACGCTTTAATTTGAGGCAACTCTTTGGCTTTTGCATCCCAGAGGGAATAAATACCGTAGGATGTCATTTCTATAACTGGAGTACGTTTTGCCACTCATTGGTTCTCGCTCATGAATAATGCCGCGATTCTACCAAATACCTGCAGGGCTTCAAGCAAGGGCCTGTATCCCCACAAAAACAGACCACAATATGGTGAGGTTGTGTCTGAATTACTCGACGTCATTCTAAGCCTGATGTGATGGATGAGAAGACATCGATGCTTGTCTTTTTGTGACTTTCTGTGAAACAGAAGCTGGTGGGAGAACTATCAATTACATAACAAGAGGTCTTGCTCCCAAAGTTTATTTGCAATCATAGTTTTCGGACTATTCCGACAGGATCTTCTGAGATTAGTATAGCGAGGTTAAAAATACTTCGCTTGATGGAATAAGGTAAAACTATGAATAAGTCACATACAGCGCTAGGTTTATCTCTAGCATTAGTTGGTACAGCGCATGCTGCAAATTGGGGATATGAAGGAAATCATGGCCCTGAACATTGGGGGGAATTTGCTTCTGAATGTGCTCAGGGTAAAAACCAGAGCCCAATTGATATTCAGTCTACGGTTCAGGCGGAATTGGCCAAGCTGGAATTAGATTACAATGGTAAAGCTATTTCACTGACAAACAATGGCCATACGCTACAAACGAGTTTAGAAGGGGACAACAACCTCCTTGTTGACGGTCAGTCATTTAACCTCAAGCAATTCCACTTCCATACGCCATCAGAAAACCATGTAGATGGTAAATCTTATCCGTTAGAGGCGCATTATGTTCACGCAGATGAGCAAGGTAATCTTGCGGTAGTCGCGGTATTCTTCGAAGAAGGGGATTCAAACCCAGCGTTGACTAAGCTTTTAGATAAAGTCCCAGCAAAAGACAGTAACGTGACGATCAGTGCGCCATTTGATGCCAGCGCTCTGATCCCGAGTGAGAAGGATTACTATCGATTTAATGGCTCTTTGACGACGCCTCCATGCTCGGAAGGGGTGCGTTGGCTAGTGCTTAAAGATCCTCAGACGATTTCAGCAGAACAAATCGCGACATTTGAACAAGCCATGGGGGAAAATAATCGTCCAATTCAGCCATTGAATGCGCGCCTGATTTTAACCAAGCAATAACGGCTGCTAAACCATAATGAAAAAGCCCACTCAATTGAGTGGGCTTTGCTTTATTTAATATTAAAAGCCGTTTTCGTCTTGTTCTGTCTGATTGGCCATTTGAATCGGATCCAACTTAAGCGTTTGAGTTGGAAAGGCAATGTCTGCGTTGTGCTCTTTAATGATAGTGATCACTTGCAGTAAGACATCCTGCTTTACCTCATGGTAGCGCACCCAGTTGACCGTCTTTGTGAAGGTATAGATAAAGAAGTTCAACGATGATGGCCCGAAAGAATCGAAGTTCACGATGAGCGTTTGACGAGCGTCGATGTCTTTGTGAGCCTTAAGCATTTCCTTGATTGCATTGATGAGCTCTGGCACTTTTTCTGCGTCATCATAGCGAAGACCAATTTTTTCATAAATGCGTCGGTTAAGCATTCGCGACGGGTTTTCCACCACAATGCTACTAAAAACCGAGTTGGGAACGTAAAGCGGGCGTTTATCAAACGTGCGAATAATCGTCATGCGCCACCCGATGCGTTCAACTGTGCCCTCGATCTCTCTGTCTGGCGAGCGAACCCAGTCGCCAACTTTGAAGGGACGGTCGAAATAGATCATCAAACCACCAAAGAAGTTAGACAACAAATCTTTCGCGGCTAAACCCACAATTAAACCACCCACACCACCAAAGGTGAGCAGACCTGACAGAGATAGGCCAAACGCCTGCATGATCGTCAGAACGCCCAATGTGGCGAAGAACAAGCGAGCCACTTTCGCGATAGCCTGCACCGTCGTTTCGTCGCGTTTTTGGTGTTCGAGTACGTATTCTTCTACATTGGTGATTAGCCGCATCAAGGTCCAGACCAAGATGCTTATGATCAAAATGAGCTTGAGTGTGCTCAGCCAATCTATCTTATCGTTTAGCTCGCTTTCTAAAATAATGCCGAGAGATACGGTGGCGGGCCAACACCAGATGAGTGTACTCACCGGCGCTTTGAGAGCCTCAAGCAACATGTCATCCCAATGGAATGGTGTTTTCTCTACCAGGATGGCTAAACGTGAGCGAATTAATCGCCAAGCGATCCATGCAATAAAACTGGCGAGAGTGATAAATAGAACACTGCTGTTCCATTCTTCACCGTTGGTAAGAATATAGTTTTGAAGATCGATAAACCACTGTGACATAAGTAACTTTATTTCGAATGAGTCTTGGTGAGAAAGGTAGCAGATATTAAACGCTCACCCCAGAAATTTAACAAATATTGTATAGCACCGGCGTTATTGTCAGTAGAATAAGTAACATTACCTTACAGGGCTTGAACGTTTAATTATAAGTTCTTTGACTTATCGCTAACATTAAGCGGTGGCAAGTGTGAGAGGGTATTGCCACTTAAAATTAGCGGAGGCAGATATGGAATTTAAAGAGCAGGATAGAATTGCGCTCTATAACACTTGGATGTCACAAAAGGCCAAAATGCACATCACTCAAATGGATATGGCGAAGCGCCTCGGCGTGAGCTTGCATGAGTTTTCTGGCTTATTACGTGGTAGTTCACCCCTGACATTGGGTTTTGTAAAACAGCTATGCGAGCAGCTACATGTGCGCCCTAGTCAAGTGATTCCGACTCTAAATGAGCGAGAAATGTCTGCTATAGGTTCTGTACAACTGCAAAGCCGAGTAACGGTGGATGGCGATATTAGCAACGTATTTATCGAAGGCAACCAGGTGGTGATCGAATACGTGCATCAAGTGAGCTAGTTTTCGTAGCCCGGTCTCAATCACTATTTGAACGACGACTACGCTCTCCAGCCCTTAGCTAATTAGCTATAAAAAACGAGCCTTTGATGGCTCGTTTTTTATTGATGTATCGTATTAGCTCGGGATTTTCACTAATGACTCTTGTGAAAGGTCGGCAATCGTTTTAGCACCGGTTAACGTCATCGCTACACGCATTTCTTTGTCGTAAAGGTCAAGCAGGTTCTCTACACCAGTACCACCTTGTGCAGCCAGTGCGTAGACAAAAGAACGACCCAGAAGCGTACAGTCCGCGCCAAGAGCAAGCATGCGAACCACATCCAATCCAGTTCGAATACCAGAGTCAGCAAAAATCTTCAGGTCACCTTTAACCGCGTCTGCGATACTTGGCAGCGCTTTAGCGGTAGAAAGCACACCGTCCAGCTGACGACCACCGTGGTTAGATACGACGATACCATCGGCACCAAAGCGTACCGCGTCTTTTGCGTCTTCTTCATCCAGAATGCCTTTGATTACCATTGGGCCGTCCCAAAAGTCACGAATCCACTCTAGATCTTTCCAAGAAATTGAAGGGTCAAAGTTTGCGCCTAGCCAACCAATGTAATCTTCTAACTTCGTTGGTTCACCACGGTAAGTGGAAATGTTACCCAGGTCATGAGGTTTCCCCAGCATGCCTACATCCAGTGCCCAGCTCGGGTGACGCATCGCCTGAAATACGCGGCGCATTGCAGCATTAGGACCACTCATACCTGAGTGCATGTCGCGGTAGCGTGCACCAGGTACTGGCATATCTACCGTAAACACAAGCGTCGTCACGCCAGCCGCTTTTGCGCGCTCAAGAACGTTTTTCATAAAGCCGCGGTCTTTTAGCACGTATAGCTGAAACCACATTGGGCGTTCAATGGCAGGAGCGACTTCTTCAATCGGACAAACGGAAACCGTAGACATTGTGAAAGGAATGCCTTTTTTCTCTGCTGCTTTTGCTGCCTGCACTTCGCCACGGCGTGCGTACATGCCCGTCAAACCAACAGGAGCAAGTGCGATAGGCATGGCGAGTTTCTCACCAAAGATCTCGGTTTCCAGGCTTAAATCAGCCATATCACGTAGGACGCGTTGACGAAGTGCGACATCACCTAAATCGTCAGTATTGCGCTTCAGAGTACGTTCATCGTAAGAGCCGCCATCAATATAGTGGAATAAAAATGGAGGTAGCTTGGCTTTAGCGGCTGCGCGGTAATCGGTAGAAGCAGATATAATCATAATTGTGTCCTAGCGTTTATTCTAAGCAAAGTTGTGGAGCGTTGTTTCTCATCGCTACGGAGTAGCTGACGACATCAGAATACGGTTTAACAAAGAAGTACAACTATCAGATAGAGTAATTCTAGTAACCAATTTACATAATTGATTGAACAATCAGTCCAATTATTCAATCAGTTATGTAAAGTTATTGAAGGTGACACAGCTACCGGGGGAGATTTGCAGGTTAAATAACCTATGCAGGTAGTGTTGCTAATAGCTGTGTCAAAACCGTGCAGGGCGGCGACACCCTGCGCTTTTGTTTACTTCATCAAGAGATCTGTCATATTGAATCCGTAAATCAGTACCAAACCAATAATGCCCGTCATAACTAGGTAGTAGAACGTTGGGATAACGGTTTTACGTAGCGTCGCACCTTCACGTCCCAGCAGGCCTACTGTTGCTGATGCTGCTACGACGTTGTGAATCGCAATCATGTTACCCGCTGCTGCGCCTACCGCTTGAAGTGAAACGACAATTACACTTGAGATAGACAGCGTTTGAGCGACTTCAAACTGGAATTGGCTGAACATCATGTTTGATACCGTGTTCGAACCCGCGATGAACGCGCCCAGTGCACCAACCGTTGCGCTCAATGCAGGGAAGGCAGAGCCTACAAGGTCTGAGGCGAAGTTTGCGGTCGTTACCGGCATACTCGCAAGGTCGGCACCGTTGATACCTGAGTTAATGAAGATACGTACCATTGGAATGGTGAATACCAGTACGAAGCCAGCACCAATCAGTGTTTTGCTTGATTCGCCGAATGCTTCACGAAGTGGTTTCGCGCTGCCGCTTTGCAGTAGTGCCGCAAGTAGCGCAACAAACACCAGGATGCCACCAGGCAGGTATAGCGGTTGGATTGCAGCACTAACGCCCGCTTCACCAAGAATATTGCTGAAAGATAAGCTGATGCTTTGCAGGAAGCCCTTGAACTCAGCGCTTACACGGCTAGCAACAAGAATCACAGCCAACAATACGTAAGGAACCCAAGCCATTACTAGGCTCATTGGCTTAGCCGATTTTTCTTGAATGTTGATTTTCAGCGAGCCTAACCACTCTGTAGGCCACTTGTCTTCGCTTTCAAAATCCCATTTTGTTTTTGGTACCAGGAAGCCTTTTTTCGCTGCAGTTACCACGATTGCGAGACCAACAAGGCCACCAATCAGAGATGGGAACTCAGCACCTAAGAATACGCCAGTTAATGCGTAAGGAACCGTGAATGCGATACCAGCAAACAGAGCGAATGGCAGGATATCGAGCCCTTCTGTCCAGCTTCTGTTTTTACCGAAGAATCGTGTTAACATCACAGCCATTAACACTGGAATCATAGTACCAACAACCGCGTGGATAACCGCTACGTGAGCAGTAATGTCCTGTAGGTATGCTTCCCATGATGAGCCTTGGGTTACCAATGTCTCGGTAATATTATGTGAATCCAGTCCTTTATTGACACCGACGATGATCGGTGTGCCTACAGCGCCAAATGATACTGGTGTAGACTGAATCATCATGCCCATTAGCACGGCTGCCATTGCAGGGAAGCCAATCGCAACGAGTAAAGGCGCAGCAATCGCCGCTGGCGTACCGAAGCCAGATGCCCCTTCGATGAACGAGCCAAAACACCATGCAATGATGATCGTTTGAACACGGCGGTCGGCAGAGATATCGGTAAAGCCGTTACGGATAGTTGTGATCGCTCCAGTGTGTTTTAAAGTGTTGAGCAAGAAGATGGCGCCAAACACGATCCAGAGAACAGATACGGTAATTCCTAGACCTTGGAATACGGAGGCCAGTACGCGAGTAGCTGACATATCCCAAAACATTAGGGCGATGGCGACGGTAAGACCGAACGCAACAGGCATAGCTTTTTTTGCGGGCCAGTTGAGACCAACCAATAAAATGGCGGCCACAACAATTGGCGAAAATGCCACGAGGGCAAGTAGGGTTTCACTCATTTGTACATCCTTCGTTCGCAGACTTTTTTGAACGGTATGTTTCCGTTGTAGAGGCGACTTTTTGTTGTAATGGTTTTGTTAATTTGGCGTGAATCTACTCCTTTATTTTTTTTAGATATAGGGAAATAATGAAAATAATTAATTCCAAAAGTGACATAATCAAATGAGAGCAGACGACTTAATCCTATTTTCTCAGGTAATGGAACTGGGTAGTTTTAGTAAGGTTGCTGAGGCAAATAACCTTACAAATTCGGTAGTTAGTAAAAGAATTGCCAGATTGGAAGAAGAAATCGGCGCGCAGCTATTATATCGAACAACACGCAAATTGACCCTGACGGAAGCGGGGAAGGTGTTATTACATAGTGCTAAAAATGTGAAGCAAGCCACTCAGGAGGCTATGGATGCAGTTGCAGGCTTTGGAGAGAATGTAAGCGGACATATTAAGATGTCCGTGCCGTCTATTTCTGGGGACTTGATTCTAGCTGATGCAGTTGCCGAATTTTGCAACCTTCATCCCGGGTTAACGGTCGATATGTCGCTCGATAATCGCTTCGTTGATCTCGTGGCTGATGGTTACGATCTGGTGATTCGTACCGGATACCTTGAAGACTCCAGCCTAATTGCACGCCATATTCTCGACTCTCAATGGGTGGTGTGTGCTTCTCCTTCTTATATAGCCAAAAATGGCAAACCAGTAGAACCGATTGATTTGACGCGTCATAACTGTTTTCAATATGCCTATCAAACCACAGGTGCTTCCGATTGGGAGTTTAAGAGTGATGAAGGCAACTACATTGTTAAAGTGTCGGGCAGTTTTTCTACTGATAACGCCACCGCGCTTCGCAAAGCGGCGCTGGGTGGCCATGGTATCGCCTACGTACCAAGGTGCTTGGTGTATCACGATATTCGTAATGGCCAGCTGGTGGATATTTTTCCTGAATTGGTTGGCAAAAAACTGGGCATTTATGCGGTGTATCCATTTACTCGCCAGCCACCCAATAAAGTAAAATTATTAATTGAGCACATCCGTGATCGTTACTTAACGATTTCACACTATTTTTAGTGGCTTGGAGTTCATGTCGTCTTCAAGGCAAATTGCGTGTTAAGTATCAATTTAATAAATGTTTCAATCTTTTAGTTGAAATCAAACGTTAGCGCCCTAAGGTATGTGTTGAGAATTAGTCTCAATTAAAACTAAAACAAAATTAAAGTGGAGTAACACGGACGTTATGCATTATCCAAAAACTCGCAAAGATTCTGTCGTGGACAGCTATTTCGGACACGATATCGCCGATCCTTATCGCTGGTTAGAAGATGATCGCAGTGAAGAAACGGCAAACTGGGTCTCAAGCCAAAACGCAGTGACTTTTGATTTACTGGGTCAGATCCCTTATCGCCAGAAAATTCGCGATCTGGTCGCTAGCAGCCAAAACTATGAGAAATACTCACAGCCATTTGTGCGCGGTGAGTACACCTATTTTTATAAAAATGATGGTTTGCAAAACCAAAGCGTACTTTACCGTCGTAAAGGAGAGGGTGAGGCAGAAGTATTTTTAGATCCTAATACTTTTTCTGAAGAGGGGACCACTTCTCTTGGTGAAGTGAGCTTTTCAAAAGACAACCGTTTAGTCGCGTATTCTATCTCTGAAGGTGGCAGTGACTGGCGAAAGATCTTTGTGATTGATGCGGAAACTAAAACACAGTTGGAGCCTGAAATTGTCGACGCGAAATTTACCTCCATTTCCTGGTTGGGCAGCAAAGGTTTCTACTATTCCAGCTACGATAAGCCAGAAGGCAGTGAACTGTCAGCGCGTACTGAGCAGCATAAACTTTACTATCATGAGCTAGGGACTTCACAAGCTGAAGATAAAGTCGTGTTTGGCGCATTGGACTCTCAGACACATCGCTATGTATTCGCTACGACGACAACGGATGATCGCTACTTAATTATCTCTGGTGCGGAATCAACTTCTGGCAACCGCTTGTTTTATATCGACCTGAACTCAGCAGCACAAGAGATTGTGACGTTACGCGAAACTACACAAGGCGATACGCACCTTATTGATAATCAAGATGCAACTCTGCTGTTTTACACCAACCTCGATGCGCCAAATGGCAAAGTCGTCAGTTACAACACGCAAACCTCACAATGGGTAGAGGTTATTGCAGAGCAAGAGCAGCCGTTAGAAGTGGGTAAAGGCGGTGGCTATCTGTTTGCTACTTACATGGTTGATGTTCTGTCGAAAGTACAGCAGTACAACTACCAAGGTGAATGGATTCGTGATGTTGAATTACCGAGCGAAGGCACGGCATATGGTTTAGCAGGGAAGAAAGAAGAAACTACGCTTTACTACACTTTCACCAATTACGTCACTCCGCCGACGATTTTCTCTTTTGATGTGGAAACTGGTGAATCACAGCTTTATCAAGAATCTAAAGCGCCATTTGATCGCAATGACTATGAGTCGAAGCAGGTTTTCTACACCTCAAAAGACGGTACACAAGTACCGATGATCATCTCCTATAAAAAAGGCACCAAGTTCGACGGTACTGCGCCGACCATGCTTTACGGTTATGGTGGTTTTAATATCAGCCTGACGCCAATGTTCTCTGGTAATGTAGCCAACTGGCTCGAGTTAGGGGGCATTTATGCCGTAGCGAATATGCGAGGCGGTGGTGAATATGGAAAGGCATGGCACAATGCCGGAACCCAGTTGCAAAAGCAGAACGTGTTTGACGACTTTATCGCTGCAGCTGAATATTTGATCGAGAACGACTACACAAGTTCAGAACGCTTGGCGATTCGTGGTGGTTCGAATGGCGGGTTGTTGGTCGGTGCGTGTATGACTCAACGTCCAGAGCTGTTCAAAGTGGCACTGCCTGCTGTGGGAGTGCTTGATATGCTTCGATACCATACATTCACTTCTGGAGAAGGCTGGAAGTACGACTTTGGTACGTCTGCGCAAAGTGAAGAGATGTTCCAGTATCTGCTTGGTTACTCGCCTGTACATAATGTGAAAGAGGGCGTGCAATACCCTGCAACGCTGGTGACCACTGCAGATCACGATGATCGTGTGGTGCCTGCTCACTCCTACAAATTCATTGCCGAACTGCAAGATAAACATCAGGGCGAAAATCCAGTATTGATTCGAATCGATGTGAATGCAGGGCACGGTGCGGGCATGCCGCTCAGTAAACAAATCGATCTGACTACCGATATCTATGCGTTCACCCTATACAATATGGGCATCGAGTCAGTATAACGACCGATGAGTTAGAAGAATAAAAAATGCCGCGACAAAATCGCGGCATTTTTCATGGTTGGGGGAACTCAAGTCATACTGTTAACAGTATATTGAATCAGATTGACTAAGTCTGACTCGTTGAACCAACCAGTCTCGGCGGCCAAACCGAAAGGCAGCTATGCCCATTTTCAGTAATTCAAAAGTTTTCTGGCCAGTTTATGCATCGCTTCGGAACCAGAGGTTGAGGCTTAATTATAGAGACGCATATTAGCTGATTCGCCAGATATCATTGCCTGCAAATGCAAAAATTGTTCGTGTGCATGAGTCACGTGTTGTAATTCAATCATCCATTCCGCGTTACGTTGCGCGGTACAAAATGCTGCCATGTGTGCAAGTAAGTCTTCACTTTGCTGCGCGAGCAGGTGACTTAAGCGCTCAATCAGATCATGGCTTTCCAATTGTAAGAACTGAAATAATGCATACGTTTGGTTGAGTGCTGAAAAAGCTGCACGTTGCGAACCGAGTCTATTGAGAATCTCCGACTGTGCCACGCTAGCATCACGTAGTCCGCTAATAAGACAAATAAATTGGCAGGGTTTGGTTTGTTCGTTTTCTAACGCTGAGTGGATGTGATTGGGTAAATGATTAAGTACATCTTCATATAAACGATGCGCTTCAGGCCAGTGACCCTGTCGTATTAATTGCCCAGCTTTCATGTAGCGCATCCAGCATTGCTCGATATCCATGTCCAACTCCCCAAATTAGATTGAATATGATATTAAATGAAAATGATTATCAATTGCAAGTGTGTGTTGTTGTCATTTTTTGTGGTTTAGTTGTTCATAAAGTGTTCGGTTAGACCGCGATGTAATGTAAATCACTTAAAATTAAACAAATAATCTCTACACTCAATTGAACACAATAAGAAAAAGGAAGCGGATATGGCAATACTAAGGCTAGAACCTAAGCAGTTGTATTCTGTAGCTGATCTAGAGAATATGCCATGTAAGTCTACCAAGGAATTACCTCCTATTGATGAAATCGTGGGGCAGGAGCGCGCTCAAAAGGCAGTTGAGTTTGCGATGTCAATCAAGGAGAAAGGGTACAATATTTACGCAATCGGTCAGAATGGTCTGGGTAAACGTACCATGATTTTGCGTTACTTAAATCGTCATCAACACGATGTAGAAGCGTTATTTGATTGGTGTTATGTCGCGAATTTTGAAGACACTCGCACACCTAAAGTATTGAAATTGCCTTGTGGTATCGGTAATAAGTTACGAGTTGATATTGAAGCCTTAATGGGCAAGTTGCTCAATGCATTACCATTGGCATTTGATAACGAAATGTACTTTAGCCGCGCTGATCGTTTAAAAAACCAACTTGCTAACAAGCAACAAAATGAGTTGGATCGTATTAGCAAAGAAGCGAAAGATAAAGGCATTAGCCTGACGATCACAACACAAGGTGACTACCAGTTCGTTGCGATGAATGGTGATGAGCTGCATACCGAAGAGTCGTTTGATGCACTGAGCAAAAAAGAGCAAGAACAATTCAGTGATGCCATTGATGAGTTGGAAGTGGCGTTGCGCTCTATGGTACGTGAACTCACCGAGTGGGAAGAAACCTTTAGTGATAAGATCAAAAAGCTTAATGATGAAGTGACACTGGATGTCATTACTCACTTCATTAAGACGCTTAAGGTTGATTACTCTGAATATCCAGAGATCAAAACCTATCTTACTGAACTTCAGAAAGACATTGTCGAGAACGCCGATATCTTTCTTGACCAAAGTGGTGAGCAAGGCGAAATAGCGACCGCGTCTTTAGATAAGAAGTTACCTCGCCGCTACAAAGTGAATGTACTGGTCAGTCGTTTTAACAGTGATTTCCCAATTGTTGTCGAAGAGAACCCTAATTATCACTCGCTATTTGGTTCAATTGAAACGGCAACGTTTAAAGGCACCGTGTTTACCGATTTCTCGCTCATCCGGGCAGGTAGTTTGCACAAAGCCAATGGCGGCGTCCTTTTGATGGATGCACAGAAAGTGCTGGAGCAGCCTTATGTATGGGATGGCCTAAAGCGTGCGATTCGATCGCGTCAGTTAAGCTTTACCTCACTAGAGAAAGAAGTAACGTTAACCGGTGCGGTTTCACTCGATCCAGAGCCGATTCCGTTAGATATCAAAATAATCCTGTTTGGTGATTACCGAACTTATCAGTTGTTACAGCACTACGATCCAGAATTTAGCGAGCTATTTCGTGTTACGGCCGATTTCGAAGATGAAATGAGCCGAACGCCTGAGTCTGAGCTGCACTATGCACGCTTTATTTCTAGTGTCGTCCACGATAACAATATGCTGCACTGCGACAAGAAAGCCATTGCCCGTATTATCGAATACAGCTCACGTTTGTCTGGAGACCAGTCCAAGCTGTCGCTGCATTCAGCCAACATTGCTAACTTGCTCCGAGAATCAAACTACGTTGCTCGTCAGGCCAACTCCAACATGATTCGAACCGGGCATGTACAGGAAGCGCTGAAGAATCAAGAAATGCGAGTGAGCCGCTTGCGTGACAGTGTGATGGAGTCTTATGTCAATGGTACTACGCTGATACGCACTGAAGGTTCCGCAGTCGGGCAAGTCAATGCATTGTCGGTGTTGAGTACCAGTGACTATATGTTTGGTGCACCAAACCGCATTACCGCGACCACTTGCTATGGTGACGGTGAGGTGATTGATATTGAACGCAGTGTTGATCTCGGTGGTAGCATTCACTCCAAAGGGGTCATGATCTTATCGGCGTATTTGTCGTCTGTGTTCGGTAAAAATGCACGTGTTCCACTTACGACTACTATCACCTTTGAGCAGTCTTACGGCGGGGTCGATGGAGACAGTGCCAGTATGGCCGAGCTGTGTGCGGTTGCTTCTGCGTTTTCAAAACAGCCAAACCGTCAGGATATCGCCATCACAGGTTCGATGAATCAGTTTGGTGAAGCGCAACCCATTGGCGGTGTAAACGAAAAGATTGAAGGCTTTTATGACGTGTGTGTCATCAAAGGTCGTCATAGCGGTCAAGGGGTAATTATTCCAGCGTCGAATGCTCATAACCTGATGTTGCGATCCGATATCGTCACAGCGGTAGAAAAAGGCGAGTTTCATATTTGGGCGATAGACCATGTCACCGAAGCGATTGAACTGTTTACCGGAAAAGTGGCCGGAGAACCAACAGAAGAAGGCTCTTATCCGATCGATACGATTTTTGGTATCGCTCAAGCTAAGCTTAATGCATTGAGAAAGTAGACCAAATCTCGCGGAAAAGAGATTCAGTATCTGACTGAATCAAAAAACAAAAAGGCACATTCAGTGCCTTTTTCTATTCTTGTGTTGCAAGAAAAACGATGAGACAAATGCTGAACTACTTTAATTTCAGTTTGGTTCCGTCAAATTTGAGATTGCTCAGTAAGCGCTTTGCATTGGATTTGCCTACGTCATCAAATTCCACGCCGTAACGGGAGTAATGAGTCGATTTTTGCAGGTTACAAATGCGGCCGTTGAGTGGGGCTAGCATGCGGCTATCCTCCGGCATAGTTACATCTAACGAAATGAAGTCACCAACCTGTAGCGGACGACTCATTGGAGAGGTCACGAAACGACAGCCACTTCGAGAAATGTCTCTTATCTCACATTCGTTGCGATGTGTTTCGAAGCGTACATGAGCTTTCAAATTGACTTCGTAACGAACTTCTTTCCTAAGCTGATACACTTGCATCGTATTTGGCAGGTTGAGAACCAATAATGGATAAGGTTCACCCAAGCGATGCTGGATTTGCGCTCTAAAAGGAATAATCGCACCTTCACCGCGCTGAGAGTACGCTTTGATGTTGATCCAGAATCCTTCTTGAAAGTAGAACTTGAGATCTTCTTCCGAAATATTTGGTAGCTCTACCAACGCGGTATGGTTGGAGTGACAGCCAATAAAGGTGCTGGTGGTTATAAACTTAGTTCCTACGGGCGTCGTCACGTTTAAAGAAACTTCGCTTCCGTGTTCCACCATTGCCATTGCATCGGTGCTGTTGAGTATTGTCGCCTGACGTTCTGGTTCCCTCTTACTTTGAGAAGGTCGTTTGCCATCTCCGGCACTAATTATCATATTTCTCATTATTATGGTCGAACCTGAAAAGGGACTGATATGAAATGACTGGGCTTCCTAGCGTGGTATTGATTTTATTCAGTGATATAGTTCGATTCAATAAGTTAACCGAAAATAAGGAAGTAAGTTATGCAAAAAGTGACGCACGACAGTGAAAGTGGCATCTTTTGGGTTGAACTTGAGCAAGGCTTTAGCGCTAAAGTTGTGTATCAACTGCAAGATGGCGCAATGCATATTACCTCGACCGTGGTTCCTGAAGAGCTAAGAGGTAAGGGTTGCGGAAAGGTGATGATGGAAGCCGTACTGCCAGAAATTGAATCATTGGGCTACAAAATCGTCCCGGTTTGTCCTTATGTCGGGCACTATATTGATAAAAATAAACAGTGGGCACATCTTTTGGCGTAGGAGGACAAATGATCAACCCTCTCTATGTGAACATTGGCAATGAGCTAGGTCTGGGTAATCTTGCTTCAGTCGAAGTGATTCAGTCACTTTGGGGAGGTTACGGTGAACTGGTGCGAGTGAAGTTCTCCAAGCGTTCAATCATTGTAAAACATGTGACGCTTCCCAAACCATCAGAGCACCCAAGAGGCTGGAATACCGATCGCTCCCATCAACGTAAACTGCACTCTTATCAGGTTGAGGTCAGTTGGTATGAACACTTTAGCCAATCTGTCGACGAACATTGTCGGATACCGAAAGGGTTAAAATGCTTTCAAACGGACAATGAATGGTTGATCGTTATGGAAGATCTCGCCGAGGCGGGGTTCACCAAAGTGATGGCTCAAGCGTCCAAAAAACATTTACGGGCTTGTCTTTCTTGGTTGGCGCATTTTCATGCCCGCTATATCGGGGTTTGCCACGATCAGCTATGGGATATTGGAACGTATTGGCATTTGGCAACGAGGCCAGATGAACTGGACGCGTTAGAAGATAAAGAGTTAAAACAAGCTACTTCGTTAATTGATAGCACACTTACCTGCGCAAAATATCAAACTATTGTTCATGGCGATGCTAAATTAGCCAACTTTTGTTTTGATGACACAGAGTCATTAGTTGCCGCAGTCGATTTTCAATATGTTGGCCATGGCTGTGCGATGAAGGACGTGGCGCTGTTTATGAGCAGTGCGGTCGAGCCAGATGCGTGTTCAGAAATGGAAATTTGGGTTCTTGATATCTACTTCGCAGAACTAAGGTATGCTCTTCAAATCTACCAGCCACAGCTTGATGCACAAGCGGTCGAGCAAGAGTGGCGTCCGTTGTTTCCTGTCGCCTGGGCTGACTTTCAGCGTTTTGTAAAAGGCTGGAGCCCAAAGCATTGGAAAATTAATCCCTACACTGAAGCGCTGACCGCGAGAGCGATTGCTTATCTGAAAGGCCAATCTGAATGAAAAAGCCTCCATGTGGAGGCTGAATTCTAATTCTTACTCGGTCTTATACGTGCCATGTAATAGGTATTGATGAACTCACCATCGCGGAAGGAACCATCAATTGCTTCGCCTTCGATCTCGAAGCCATGCTTTTTGTAAAGGCCGATGGCTGCGTCGTTGTCGGCGTTCACCTCTATTTGAATGCGTCTTACATTTAACCAGTTATCGGCTAACACTGTCACTGTCTCAATCAACTTACTGCCGACACCAAGGCCGTGAAAACGGTCGTGAACACCAATCCCAAAAGAAGCCGTATGTGACGTTCTTGGACGTTGTGAGTGATGAAAGCCGATATTGCCGACCACTTTTCCATCCACTTCAGCGACATAGCTGTAAACGCCAGCGGGCATGTTAGTCAACCTTTCCACCCACATGGCGATAGACGGGTTAGGGAGCTGCAGGGTTTCACGTTGCGCTTTAGGCTGGGAATAGATTTCAACGAGCGCTGCTGCGTCTTCAACCATGGTTGGACGTACGATTATTTCCATGCTTCTCTCCTATGTGCTTGTTTTTCCTTAATCTAACCACTGTTTTGGCTTTTGAATAGTACTTTTTAGACTTTAGTGAATTTATACGTTTAAAATTAGTGGATTATGTTAGTGGTGCTTTGAGTTTATATAGTGTTTTAGGGCTGGGAATACAGACAAGATTGAAAAGGTGTTGGATTTTTATACTGAAACTTTACGCGCTTATAGGCAATTGTGGCGAATTTGCTTTTAGCGGAGAAAGAGGGTTTTCAAACTGTGAAGTGGGTAGCCGCCTAGAGTTGATTTGAATCAAGAGAGGTTGGAGTTACCTCTTATGAGGTATGGGGAAGACGTACGTTTCGGGCTATTTATGCTTAACTTGATAAAGGAGCTTCTTTGAGGAAACGTGATGAAATCTTTCCCGTCAAAAATGTCCCAAAGTCGTCGCCGATTTTTGCGTGATACTGCTCGAACAGCAATGGGCGTTGGTGCTGCAGCCTGTGTATTGGGGCTACAGTCTTTGCAAAGTCAAGCTCGCGAAACCAAAGGGGTCCCAATCCGGCCACCGGGTGCTCTGCCAGAGGGCGACTTTGAATCTGCCTGCATACGCTGTGGGTTGTGCGTACAAGCATGCCCATACGATACGTTAAAGCTTGCTACGTTACTGTCTCCAGTCGCTACTGGCTCACCGTATTTCACTGCACGCGACATACCCTGCGAAATGTGTGATGACATTCCGTGTGTGGTCGCGTGTCCGAGTGGGGCTCTCGATCCTGAATTAACCAACATTGATGATGCCCGCATGGGAACCGCCGTTCTCATCGATCACGAAACGTGCCTTAACTGGCAAGGCTTACGTTGTGATGTTTGCTATCGAGTCTGTCCTCTTATTGACGAGGCGATTACTCTAGAAAAAATTCACAATGACCGCACAGGCTACCACGCCAAGCTAATCCCAACCGTTAATTCTGAGGTCTGTACAGGTTGTGGTAAATGTGAGCAGGCATGTGTACTGGATGTGTCTGCAATTAAGGTTGTGCCTACGGACTTAGCGAAAGGCAAAGTGGGCAGCCATTACAACTTCGGTTGGCAGGAAATAGATAAACCTTTAGAGAACGTGCTTCCAGAAGAGAACCCTGTACCGACAGGTGCACTTGAGTCTCTAAAAGGAGGTAAGTAATGGCTAAAAACTTAGCTCAAGATGCGGGTAAAGAGGCGATAGAAAAGCTTGGCTGGTGGCGAGCACACCGATTCCTAATCTTACGCAGGCTTTGCCAACTTACCATTATCGCGCTGTTTATGGCTGGGCCAACGCTAGGTGTTTTTTCGGGTAATCTTTCCTCTAGCATGTTGCTTGATACGGTTCCCATGAGCGATCCGCTGATCGTATTGCAGGCATTGGCTACTGGGCATGTACCGGAGTTTAATGTCTTGTTAGGGGTAGCCATCGTTATTGTGTTTTATGCGATTCTTGCGCCACGAGCATTTTGCGCATGGGTTTGTCCTTTGAATGTGGTGACAGACTTTGCTGCTTGGCTGCGGCGAAAACTGAATATTAAAGCGAGTTATCGCTGGTCTCCATCATTGCGCTACTGGTTAATTCCAGTTTTGATGTTAGGCAGTGCATTATCAGGCACGATTCTCTGGACATGGATAGACCCAGTGGCCGCGTTGCACCGAGGGCTTGTGTTTGGCATGGGAGCGGGTTGGGTTTTAGTTGGGCTCGTTTTTGTTCTGGATCTACTGCTGGTAGAACATGGGTGGTGTGGTCACCTGTGTCCTTTAGGAGCAACCTACGGTGTCATCGGCAGAAAGAGTATTCTCAGAGTTACTGCTGTACGACGTGAAGCTTGTACCAAATGCATGGATTGTTTTTACGTCTGCCCAGAACCAGAGGTTTTGAGGTTACCGTTAAAAGAAGGGGATCGCCGGGTGATGGATCAAAACTGCATCAGCTGCGGACGTTGTTTGGATGTGTGTCCGGAACACGTCTTTGAATTTAAAAATCGCCTGAGCGTAAAGAATATCGATTAAGCGTTATTTTACTTTTGCAGTAGATATACCCAAATGACTTCAAGATGCGGGATTCAGAGCGTTGTCACTGATACTAGTTCAAGGAAAATAATGCAGCGGAATAGCAAGCTCTTTCCAAGTTATTTGACGCAGAAATTGTGTCAGTGACACGCTCCCGAAGGGCGAGTTGTCTTGACTCACAGCCTTTGTTAACGATTTTTGATTTAGAACCACTAGATCTTCAAATCGTTGCCGCGTCTGAGCGCCAAGTCATTCTCGCTGAACCAAGTATCTCGAGGTTATTTGGGTATAATAATGATATTGCGAATTTGTTACATTTAGGGCTATGATGATGCCTTCATATCTAAAGGATGCATCATGAATACCTCTTCTCAAGGCTGGAGAACACCGCAAAACTTCTTATTGCTCATCTCCATAATCGTGCCAATCGCCTTTTCAACTTGGATGGCGCTGCTCAACAATTTCGTTATTGAAAAAGCAAACTTTGATGGCTCAGACATCGGTTTGTTACAAAGTGTACGTGAAGTGCCGGGCTTTTTGTCGTTTACCGCCGTATTTGTGCTGCTGTTTATTCGCGAGCAACGCTTCATGCTGGTCTCTCTGGCCATGCTGACATTAGGCACGGCAATAACAGGTTATTTTCCCACTCTGTACGGTTTACTTTTTACGACCTTGTTAATGTCCACCGGATTCCATTATTTCGAAACGTTGAAACAGTCTCTCTCGTTACAGTGGCTGTCTAAAGACGAAGCACCAGAAATGCTAGGTAAGTTCATTTCGGTAGGTGCTCTTGCCTCTCTGATTACCTATGGCGCGTTGTGGGTGATGCTAGAGCAACTTAAACTGGATTTTCAAACGGTTTATATGGTGATGGGCGGGATAGGCTTTGTGCTTATCTTGGTAATGGCATTTGCTTTCCCTCAGTTTAAATCCACAGTACCGCAGAACAAGAAGTTGGTATTGCGTAAACGCTATTGGCTCTACTACGCGCTGACGTTTATGAGTGGGGCTCGTCGCCAGATCTTCACCGTTTTTGCAGGATTCTTAATGGTCGAGAAGTTCGGTTATTCAGCGGCGGATATCACCTTACTGTTTTTGATTAACTACTTATTTAATTTCCTGTTTGCTAAACGAATTGGCCGATTTATTGGTGTTGTCGGAGAGCGTAAGGCGTTGATGTTTGAATACGTCGGTTTGATCTTTGTGTTTGTTGGCTACGGATTAGTTCAAACTGCGGAATGGGCAGCAGCGCTATACGTGGTTGATCATCTGTTCTTCGCTTTGGCACTAGCGATTAAAACGTACTTCCAAAAGATAGCTGATCCGGCAGATATGGCATCGACGGCGGGCGTAGCATTCACCATCAACCATATTGCTGCGGTTGTCATTCCAGTTACGTTTGGTGTTATCTGGCTGGTTTCACCTTCAAGTGTTTTCTACATTGGTGCTGGTATGGCGGCAGTGAGTTTGTTGTTTTCGCTCAACATTCCTGCCAAGCCAGAAGAAGGCAATGAAACTCGTGTGCTGAGATGGAGTTAAGATTTATTACGTCATCTGCTCACGATGATCTGATTTAACAATGGGATGCACTGGCATCCCATTTTTGTGTCCGAATAGAACGATATAAAGCTTAGTGCTAGTGTGATTAAGTCTCTGTTAGCTTGTCGCTGCCCTTATTGCGTTTAGCTATAGTTCGGATAATGAAGTAGCCAATAATAGAAATAAGTACCGTGTTGCCAGTGGCGATGATGAGCATCTGCGTTAGGACTTTATTAAAAGGTTCAGCATAAAAGATGGTGTCAAGATAGGCTGAGCAGCCATAGCCCAGAATATTACCAATCAGTGCGAGTACCACGAAAAGTATAACGTCTTGCCTGTCGAAGCCTCCGTCGTCTAAGCGGTGACGAGTTAGGTAGGGGAAGAGTCCCATAATCAGACCGACAACGCCAGAACCCGCCACCCAAGTTAACCATAAGCCCCAACCCGCGAACTGATCCGTGATCCAGTGGCCGATAATGCCCACCAAAAAACCGACAATAGGTCCGAATAACACCGAGTACACGGCTAATATCGCCATGGCTGGTTTTAGGGTTGTGTTAGCAAAGACAGGGACGCCAAACATAGGAAGGCCGCCGATACCGTAGAGTAAAGCGCCGCTAGCGATAACGATGAGAGTTTTGCCGAAAAGATTCATAGATAGCCTCTGCTTAATAGTCAGCGTTGAATATCGTTCACTTACATTACTTTGAATTATCGATAATTTTGCTGTTTATTACAGCTTAGCAGTAACCCAATTGATTGGGCTTTGGACGAGGTCGGTTTGAAAACAGTGTGTGATAAAACTCACGTATACGAAGGGTGCAGAAATAAAAAAGGAGCGGATATCCGCCCCTTTGTGAGTATGTAGCAAAGTCCATGTATTAATGGTCTAAGTACAGATAGTTTTGCCAGCTCTTCATGCGGATAAGTACTTTACGCATGATAGAAACATGGTGGAAGCTGTCTGAATAAACCGCGACTTCAACAGCTGTACCCATCGGAAGATGGAACTCACTCAAGTCATCGGTAATTTTGAGTTTGACAAACACTCGTCCACTCGTACGAAGTGCGTCTGTGCCCAACAGAGACCCACGTGCCTGGAATTGGCTTTCACCGATTGCTGGGATAACTTCAACCACTTCACCACGGAATACTCGGCCTGGGATCGCACGGAACATGAATTCAGCTTCAAAGCCGGGCTCTAGTCGTTGTAGTGAGTTTTGTCTGAAGGCCGCTGTGTAGAACTGGTTGGCTTCTGTATGAACAAAGGTCATTGCCGGAGCCAGTGGTAGAGGTACCGCCATCACGCCAGGACGTAAAGCAAGTTGGGTCACGTAGCCGTCGGTCGGAGCACGAACCACCGTTTGATCTAAATTGAACTCAGCTTTGCGTAATTCGGCAAGCAATTGAGCAACTTGGGTATTCTCTCCGCCTACTTCTGAATCTAGCGCAATTTGGGCTTGTTCTCTTTGTTGCAATGCGACTTCTAGCGTGGCTTCTGCCGCTTTGTAAGCCTGACGACGAGTATCTAGGTCTTGTTCAGTAAATGCGCCGCGATCAAACCCTCGTTGGTAGCGGTCGAACTCTCGCTTCGCTTTATCTCGTTCTGCTTGCGCCTTGATAATGCCTGCCTGTGCCTCTTGCACCCCAGATTCTAAACCTAAAGCCCCTTGGCTCGCTTCTTTTACTTTTGCTTCAAGACGCGCAACTTCGGCCTCAAAAGGTGTCGGATCGATTCTAAATAGTATATCGCCCGTCTTTAATGGTTCGTTTGGTTGTACCGGCACTTCGATTACACGACCACGAACACCAGAAACGATAGGTGTGGTCGGGTAGATCTGATTACCTATCTGAGTAAAGGGATGGTTGTAGTTCATAAGAAGCACGAGCGTGCCTATCAGTACAACGCCACCAAGGACAGCGGTTGGTACCGACCATTTGTTAAGTGGGATCTTGAAAATTTTGAAAATCGCGATACAAAAGGCTGTGTAAGTCAGGATCAACAATAAATCCATTATTTTTCCTCTTTACTTAGGTCAGCGGTAGGATTTTGCTGAGTTTGTTTCTTTAATACAGATATTTCATTTTTTAGCTCGTTTACTTCGTCAATGAGCTCTTCAAGACGATGATGAATATCGTGTGTTTCTTGTTCCAGTTGTTTAAAGCCCCAGCCTCGCTCTTTGCGCCATAATGTCGCCCAAATCCACAGGAAAGGCCACAAAGCGTGAAGTGTGAACAAACTTACCCAGCCAGCGTAATGAATCGCATCTTGATGTGGGTGTTCACGTTCTTTAGCAATTTCGTAGGGAATATCGTGAATGACGATGATTCCGTAGAAAATAACCAAAGCAACGAAAATGAGTATCCCAAGTGCAAAATAGTCTAGAAACATCTTATTTACCCGTGCTTGTTGCTATATGAAAAAAGTTACGTAAATGAGTTGCTTAAGTATTTGATACAAATATAAATGAATCAAGTATTTTTGACGGTTATGCTCCGCTACTTCCAAGATGCTTTGTTCTGTCTCAAATAGTGCACATTGAGAGACAAAGTGGTTTAAAGTTTTTGTCCCTTTGCATAGGGATTGCAATCATCAATTGTCTGGAAGAATTACAGCCTTTTGATACGCCAGTTGTTTAAAACAACTTGTACCCTGAATAGTTAAGTAATAGACCTATATGGGAAGGAATGGAAACGCATTGCGGTACTTAGGAGAAGCAGCAGAGAAAATTACTGCTGCTATGTCGGCAATTACTTAAACGTTGACCGTTATGTCGCTTAAAAGCTGGGGATCATTTATAACTCGGTACAAACTTGGTTGCGGCCATTGGCTTTCGCGCGGTATAGCGCTTTATCGGCGCGATAAAAGGTACGCTGTGTATTTTCACCTTCTCGGTGGACAGTGACACCGATAGAAACCGTTAGGCCACGCTCACCTAGAATGTCACTCCAGCTATAGTGGTAAATTTGCTCTCGGTAGTTGTCTGCGTGGTTCTCTGCATACTCTAACTTATCGTCTTCAAGGATGACGAGAAACTCTTCACCACCAAAGCGGATGCATGAAGCGCCTGGAAAATTAAAGTAGTTAGCCAAATGCTTTGAAACGCTCTGGATGGCTTTGTCACCGACCAAATGGCTCAGTTCATCATTGATCGACTTGAAGTGGTCGATATCAATGACTAGGAGCGCAAAAGCTGTATCGCGAAGTAGTAAATCTTTCAGCTTCACTTCTAACCAGCGACGATTGTGTAAAGACGTTAATGGGTCGGTAAAAACGTCCTGCTGCAATTGAGCAACGGTATTCTTGTGTTGTTTTGTAGTCTCTTTGAGTTCTTTGTTTTCGATCTCTGACAAGATAAGTTTGAGCTGTAATTCAAAGCGATCCAGACGATGTAACTGAGCAGCGCCCAGATCGCTGATTGGGATACGTTTTACCAGTTCAGACTCAATATTAAATGCACGTTTTTCGCAATCAAGTGCGAGCTCAAACTTACCTTGAGAAGCACTAATTTTACTCATCACATTATAATATGTGCGGGCAAGCATCGCGGAAGAGTGTTTCTTAATTCGCTTAGCAACGGAATCCATAATTAAGTTGGCTAAAGCGGTATTGCCACTCCCATTCAGACAGTATGCCGTCTCCATTTTGACCATCGCAGACAACCAAAACGTTGTGGAGCTGCCCGAAGTATACTGGACACTAGAAAGTGCAAGTAAAGCGTTTGAATAGTCATGGTTCAATTGATGCAGTTTGGCTCGATAAAGGTGAATTTGGCCTGCGAGGTTTTTATCACTGACCAGAATACTGAGCTCTTCACATTCAGTGAGTAGCTCCAAAGCATCATCTGTGTGTTTTAGACAGATGTAACATGCGAGCATGTATAGCTTATAGCGTAAACGCAAGGAACGGCTGCTGATCGCATGGTCTATTGCCTCGATTTTTTTGTAAAAACGCAATGCACGTTCGTGATCCCCATAGGCATCACACAAGTTACCCATACCGACTATCGCTAATACATACTCGTCTATAAAGCCGTAATCAACCGCGATATATGTTGATTTAATATACTCGATCATCGCTGAATCATAATCACCGACATCAACCAGATGTTCACATAAACTCGACTTTACCGACAAAATATCCTCGGCATTCGCAGGTAGGGTGAGATGTTCCAAGGCTTGTCTGAGTTCGGCAATACTGTCGCTTAGCTGTCTTATCTCTTGGCGATACTCTGCACTGATAATATAACAATGTGCTTTTTCGAGACGGGTTTCGGCGATGTGCTCTCGAATATGTTTCCACAGTGCTATCGCATCTTCACCAGTCACCGATGATGGGTCAATGCCAGCCTGAGTCACTTTATTAAGCAATTGTTCCATTTTTCATTACCTCTATGTGGCTTTCTTCCAATTGCTCTAATGTGAACGGGAAAGTCAGAATATCTTGTAGATACAGTGTGGGCGTTGGTCCTTTCAGACCTTGCCGTTCCCATGGATAAATTTTAATCATGGACTGAACCGTCTTATACAGCGCTTCTGCAGCCTGGCCTTTATCTGCTATCAACATAGCCAACCGATCAGTAGAAAGTCGAGAAACTAAATCGCTTGGTGTGGTTAGAGAGTGGACGAGTTCGGTACAGGCATCCAAAAAAGCAGGGTCGGCATGACGGATCATGATAATTGCGTGATTCGATTGTTTAAGCTCACTTTTGAACAGAACAAGTTGCTCCCACCAGTAGGTTTCGGAAACAACGTTGGAGAGGTGCTTCTCAGGGTCATACTCATGCTGAGAACGAATATGGTTGATCAGCTTACGAGCACGCTGTTCAAGTTTACGCTTGGAGCTGTGCGCTTTATCCTGACTGAGTTGATGCCTTTGCTCTTTTAGCATTTTAAGCGAGTATTTACGGTACTTTTGGAAAGCCCGGAGCGCGGCTTCAAATTGTCCTCGTTCTTCGGCGACGCGTGACTGCTGATAGCAGATCTGACTCAGTAATTCACCGTTATCAAAGTGTCGGGCAGACTCTTCTGCTGCCATTAACAAGCTTGTCGCTCTTTCAGTGTTGTTGCGAAGTAGTTCTAGGCGAGCCCTGCTGATAAACGAATGCGCTTTCATCCAGGTAAGATCATGCTCCATGGCAATCTGATGCGCTTTTTTCGTTGCAACTTCAGCGGCGTCTAATCGCTCTAGTCCGAGTAAAGCCAGACCTTTGAAGTCCCATATTTCCGCTTTCCAGGTCGAATCGTCATGATCTTTGAGCGCGTCGATTGCGCCGTCAAGAACAGTCAACATTTTGACGTACTCGTTTATCAGGTAGTAATCCCATGCTAGTAAGATACGGGCTTTGCCTTCCAACCAGGCAATACGGACGTTGTTTGCCACTTTTACGGCTAATTCATGGGTTGATGCGGCAAGTTTATGTTCATTGGTGATACGCCAAACGTTACCGAGACCGATGAGTGACTCAATTTGGATTTCGATATTATCGACAAGGGCAGACTGTTCGAGTGCGTTAATCCAGTATTGTTGAGCTGAAAAATACTTGGCTTGTCCCCAGTACTGAAGCGCAAAGGTATGAAGAATCTCGGGAAGGTGGTCGTCGGTCTCTAGCTGGCTCTGCTTTTCGTAGGCAATTTTGATGAGCTTAAGACCTTGACGATAGTCCATGGAGCACCAGCTACAGTGTGCCATGATAACTAAGGCTTGGATCTCGCCTTCGATAAATAGCCCTTGTTCTGCGGTAACACGCAACTGCTCAGCTTTGCGCAGAGTGGAGTCAGGTTGAGATTTAATTTGCTCTTTAAGCAGAGCAAGCTCGTATTTTAGCTGGGTTTCGCTTCTATCCAACGTTTACATCCATGACTATCGAACTGGAATTGACACCTAAATATAATGTTTAGGTGCGCATTTCTTTACGAGAGCAGATCAAGTACTACTTCATAAATCATCAGGAGATCTCATCGATATCGTCATGGCTCCTAATGATTCAGACTTTTAGGATAGGAGCTGTTTAATCGTCAAAGGAGCGTCAGTAACTTCGAGCCTTTGAGCCGCAGTGAGACCTTCTTTATCTTGATAGCACAAATTATGCCAAGCTCTGAAGATGTCTAAAAGAGGTAATAGACCTCCAGGTCTTAATTTGCGACGCGGCTCGTTGATGAAGCTTTCAAAAAGTAGCTGGAATCGATTTTGATAGAATTGTATTTGGCGAGTTGTTGCCACATTGAACCATTTTTCAGGCTCATTATGATCACCTGCGAGGTAACAAATTCCTTTGCTGTTATCTCCTTGGTTTGAGATAGCCCAACGGTCTCGCCACCAACTCATGTAAGCAATATCAATTTTACCGAATGGTACTCGCATGTCCCATGCTGGATCTTCGTCGACGTACATTAAATCGATATTTTTTTCTTTAATCCGAGACAGACATACGCTCAATGCCGCAGAGCGAAGCAGGGGATCCTGAGGCATGTAGATAGACACGCGTTTGCTTGGGCTGCACATATCGAGGACATGTAAATAATGGGCGTACGAAGTATAAGGTGGTCGAATAATCGCGCCTTTTGATGGGTAATGAAACACGGCCAGATTCCCAAGCGGATCTTCGACATTACCGCGAGCCAAAATGGTCTGGTATTTTTGGTCGATGCGTTCACGAAGTTTGCTTGAAGGCGCGGCTGGTGGCTCGCTGGCTTCTGCTGTGTACTCTTGTGAGACAAAACGAGATACCTGATCGTACGGGTTATGATCAACGCTACCCGTTGGCTCTTCATCAGAAGCGTAGTTAACGTGTTGGCAGAGAATATAACCGGAATGCGCTTCACCGGAGACGATCCAGTATACGCCGTTGTTACTCTTCGGCTGTAAAGCAATGTAATTCGACGCTAATTCGTAGCGATTTGCATGGTTTACCCAGCGTGCATCAATCGTCGCTAATTTACGGCGACAGCGACTCGCAATATGATCTACATGATCATAAAACGTTTTCGGGTTGATACTGAGTTTGCGGCAGATCTCGCGGACAGAGTAACCTGTGAATAGCAGCGCCATCAGGTTCTCTTGGAACTGTAGCTTTTTGTTCGCACCGGACCACTTATCGACGAAGGTACTTTGGCACGCTTTACAACGGTAACGCTGGCGATCGCCACTGTAACCGAACGCGTGGTAGAGGTGTTTATGAGTATGGACAGAGAGCCCGAAGTTATCGCAGTCATTATTGCGACAAGCAGGTAGGCCGTCACTATGAACGTGCCGCAGACGATGAAGTTCGTTCACGACATCGCGATTGTTAAGTAAGGGGGGGAAAGCTCCACATTCACGGCATACCATCGCCGGACGCTTAGGGTTAGCATGTTGCAGAACGTAACGTTTTGCATCACTCAATCCAAAGTTGTCACACGCCAATGTTTTACAAAAGTTGAGTTGTAACCCATCTGCATCTTTTGGCAGTTCGCCGTTAGACACGATCGCCCCCTCTGGGTAATTCGGGCAGCCAGTCAGGCACTGGCTGCAAATAACAAATGACTTAGATGTTGATTGCGGTTTCTAGTGCAACTTTCATCATGTCGTTGAATGACTTTTGACGCTCTTCTGAGCTTAGCTTTTCGCCACGGATAATGTGGTCAGAAACCGTTAGGATAGTCAGTGCTTTAGCACCTAAATCAGCAGCTACGCCGTAAATACCAGCCGCTTCCATATCTACACCTAGGATACCCAGTTTTTCCATCTTTTCGAAGATGTCTGCTTCTGGTGTGTAGAACAGGTCAGCAGAGAACACGTTACCCACTTTAACTGGTACTTCTTGCTGGCGAGCTTGTTTTACCGCTTCTTCTAGCAGACCGTAGTCAGCAATTGCCGCGAAGTCGTGGTTGTTAAAACGGATACGGTTAACTTTTGAGTCTGTAGAAGCACCCATACCGATAACAACGTCCATCAGGTTTACATCGTCACGAACAGCACCACAGCTACCAACACGGATAACGTTTTTCACGCCGTACTCAGCGATCAACTCGTGTACGTAGATGCAGCATGATGGGATACCCATACCGTGGCCCATAACTGATACTTTTTTGCCTTTGTAAGTGCCAGTGAAGCCGAACATGTTTCGAACGTCACAAACTTGCTTCACATCTTCCAGGAACGTTTCTGCAATGTATTTAGCTCGCAAAGGATCGCCAGGCATTAGAACTGTTTCAGCGAAATCACCTGGTTGTGCGTTGATGTGTGGGGTTGCCATAAGTGCTCTCCAAAGTTTTGTTTGATAAAACAGACCCTAGTATAGATGCCTGTTACCAATTCTGTTGAATTCGTTCGTTTTCGTTGAGGCAATAATATCGGGGAGTACACCTTACCCTTGAGAGGTTGGTCACAAAAAGCGCCCTTATGGAAGCTAGTACCAATCATTATAACTAAATCTGTTGAAAGCAAAAAGGCAATCGATTTGCTCGACGCAGGTTTGTTGACGGCGCACACAAAATCGTTGGTTTTAGCGGAAATTCTTTTTTGATTCTCGGTGATCGAAATTCAAATTAGCTAAGTAAAACGATTAAATTGTACAATTTATTTTCTTGTACAATGAAAGCTAACTTGCTATAAGTTATACAACAAAACCTTTTGTATAGGGATGGCGTTATTATGGAATCTTCAATCAAAGTTGGTATCAGTTCTTGTGTACTTGGTGAGCGTGTTCGTTTTGATTCTGGCCACAAGGTCAGTAACTTTGTGACCAAAGAGCTCAGCAATTACTTCGATTTCGTTTCTGTTTGTCCAGAGGTTGGCGTTGGCATGCCTGTACCTCGACCTACTATTCGTCTGATTTCTGATGCAGAACGAGTCGCGTTGGTTGAAACAAAAAATCCTGAGAATGACCACACGGACAACATGCTGGCGTACTCGGCTAATAAAGTAGATGAGTTACAGGAGCAGCAGCTATGTGGCTACATTGTGTGTGCCAAGTCGCCTACTTGTGGCATGGAACGGGTTAAAGTTTACAGCAAGAATAATGCTTCTAAAGAAGGGGTGGGGCTGTACACGCAAACGCTAATGCAAAAGATGCCATGGTTGCCAGTTGAAGAAGATGGCCGCTTAAATGATCCTGTGCTTAAAGAGAATTTCATCACTCGCGTTTACTGCCTGAATGACTTTTATCAATCCATGGCCGGTGAGCCGACCCGTGGCAAAATTATTGATTTCCACTCTCGTTATAAGTTAACGCTAATGGCCCACCATCCAGAATCATACCGAGCGTTGGGCCGTTTAGTGGCAGAAGTTGCCAACTACGAGATTGAAGATTTTTATGCAGAGTATCGTTTGGGGCTAATGAAGGCACTTTCGAACCGTGCCAGTCGAAAAAATAACACCAATGTATTGATGCACCTTCAGGGTTACTTTAAACGTGCCTTAACTAAAGACGAAAAAGAAGAGTTAGCGACGGTGATTCACGATTATCGCACGGGCCTATTGCCTTTGCTCGCACCGCTAACACTGATTAAACACTATCTAAATACTTACCCAGACGAGTATTTACAGAAACAGAAATTTTTAGAGCCGCACCCGCAGGAGATGAGATTACGTTATGGTTTGTAGTTCAGAAGGAAAACTGTACGCAATTAGAGATGTTGCAGAGATAACCGGAATAAAGCCCGTCACTTTGCGAGCTTGGCAAAGGCGATACAATTTGATTCAGCCGCAGCGGACAGATAAAGGACATCGTTTGTATCGCCAGCAGGATATTGACACGATTAAAGAGATACAAAGTTGGCTGGCGAAAGGCATCGCAATTGGCAAGGTGAAAGGCCTGCTGGGCAAAGCCGATGAGTTAGACATGAGCGCTGAGCCTGCGACTTTAGAAGAAGTGGAAACGCTGCTTTCTGCTTTATCTGATCTGAATCATGCCAAGACGGAGAGTGTACTGTCATCGGTAATGAAGGAATATCCTCTCAATTTAGTCGTTGAGCAGTTTATTGAGCCGGTATTTGAAGCGTTAGATCTCGTGAAAGTATCGCTGCGCTCAATACAGATGGGGTTGTTCCAGACATGCCTGATCAAACGGTTGGCCCTTATCGTTGACTCTGAAAACAAGGCATCTTCAAAAGGAAAGTGTTTGCTGGTTTGCTTTGAACAAACCCGAGAAGCAGAGAACTGGATTCAAGCCGCAATACGTTGTGAGCAAGGTTATCACACAACCTTAATTGCTAACGTTAATGACATTTCAGGCTTGGCAGAACATCAGGTTGTCGATCGTTATCAACGTATATTTCTGTTTTCTAATAAAGCACTACCAGCCAAACAGGTTGAGGTGTTAAAAGCGATGCGAAAGCAATTTCCCAACCAGATTCAATGTTCAGAAGTCATAGAGAATCTTCATTTTGAACAGGCAGAGAATAGCTAAGGAGACATCATGATTCTGGTATGGTTTCGACGTGATTTAAGAACGTTAGACCACACGGCTTTGCAAGCAGCCCTGGACTCTGGGCAGCCTGTCGTCGCCTGTTTTATTGCGACGCCTCAGCAGTGGCAATCGCACGATATGGCTCCGATGCAGGCGGATTTAATTGCTCGTCGCTTAGAGCACCTGAACCAAGAGCTAGCAGAGCTGAACATTCCGTTTTTGTATGCAGAAGTCGACAATTTCTCCGGTTGCAGCGCCGTGATCGGCCGTTGGGTGAAAGCCCTAAATGCCACGAGCGTCATGGCAAATATCCATTATGAAGTGAACGAGCAGGAGCTTGATCGAGAAGTCTCTGATGCATTAAACCAGTCAGGTGTGCGCTTTGAGTTGTTCCATGATAAGTGCGTTCATGCACCAACAACGGTTTTGAACAAGCAGGGCGACTACTTTAAGGTGTTTAGTCCCTTCAAACGAGCCTGGTTGCAGAAGTTTCAATTACCAAGAGTTGCAAAACCCTATCCCCAATCACCGCTTTCACCGCAAGTATTGAAAGCGATAGAGGGTGAGTGTTTTGATGATGATTTTACGTTCAGTTACCCACGTGAATCTAGCGAGCATTGGTTTGCTTCAACGAGTGACATACTGAATCAGTTAAGAACGTTTGCGCGTGAGCGAAGTGATGAATACCGCGAGCAGCGTGACTTCCCGGCCATTGATGGCACCAGTCAACTCTCTCCTTATTTGGCCATTGGCGCTTTATCACCAAGACAATGTATTGCCAGATTGTTCGCTGAGAATGAGCAATCGGATTTATCGGAAGGCAAAGCAACATGGTTAAGTGAAATTATTTGGCGTGAGTTCTACCAACACTTGTTGGTGTTTGAACCAAAGCTTGTCAAAGGCAAAGGGTTTATTGATTGGGAAGACAAGATTCAGTGGTCTTACGACGAGAAGGCGTTTGAGCGCTGGAAGACCGGCACTACAGGTTACCCAATTGTAGACGCCGCAATGCGTCAGTTGAACCAAACTGGCTGGATGCACAATCGCTTACGCATGATAGTCGCGAGCTTCCTGACGAAAGATCTTCACATTGATTGGCGCTGGGGTGAAAAGTACTTTATGAGTCAGCTTGTCGATGGTGATTTTGCCGCTAATAATGGAGGGTGGCAATGGTCTGCGTCGACCGGTTGTGATGGTCAGCCTTATTTCCGAATTTTTAATCCTGTTAGTCAGGGAGAAAAGTTCGATGCTGATGGATGCTTTTTGCGTCATTGGGTGCCAGAAATAAAGAGCGTACCGAACAAGTTCCTCCATAAACCATGGACTTGGGAAGGCTTTTCTTTACTGGATTATCACACTCCGATGGTTGATCATAAAGCAGAAAGAGAGATAACCTTACGGCTCTTTAAAAGTGCCAAGGAATAGAGTGAAATGCTTAGCAAGAAGCGGTCGATGAGTATCGCGAAACGAACCCTGTTATCAGTCTCATTGTCATTAGTGAGTGGATTGTCATTCGCTAAGATGTACGAGTTACCTTCAGACAGCAGTCGTCTTATTGGTCGTATTGAAAACCACGTTGTGCAAAACGGGGAAACCATGGCCAATATTGCTAAGTTATATGACGTCGGTATGCTGGGTTTAATGGCTGCTAACAAAGGCGTAGACCCTTTCCTTCCTCAAGAAGGGCATGTTCTTACTGTTCCTACCCAACTCATTCTGCCGGATGTTCCTCATCAAGGTATCGTTATCAATCTGGCCGAGCTACGTTTGTACTACTTCCCGTCTGACGAAAACGTCGTGCACGTATTCCCGGTTGGGATTGGACGTATAGGGCGTGACACTCCGGTGATGTCAACCAGTGTCAGTCAAAAGCGTCCTAATCCGACATGGACACCGCCAGCTTCTATTCGTGCTGAATACAAAGCAAAAGGCATCGACTTACCGGCGGTTGTTCCTGCTGGTCCTGATAATCCATTAGGTATGTTCGCGCTGCGTTTGGCCTACGGGAATGGCGAATACCTGATTCATGGTACCAACAAAGATTTTGGTATTGGTATGCGCGTCAGTGCGGGCTGTATCCGTATGGAACCGAGTGACATTGAATGGCTGTTTGAACAAGTACGCCGAGGCGAAAAAGTCAGGGTGATTAACCAACCGGTTAAAGTGGCATTAGAGCCAGACAGAAGCGTTTTCATTGAAGCACACGAACCATTAACTCGAAGTAACGGTAAGAAAGATGAACTGGAATTACCCAAAGAGCTGGGCTGGTGGTTGAGTGAATTTGGTATAAAAGATGTGAAGGCAAAAGCTGTGATTGCCGCGCAGAATGGAGTACCGGTAGAAATAACCGCGCCGTGAGGCGCGGCATAACACGATCACTTACTTAGTGTAAGATTGAGCGATGTTGTCGATACGCTCATTTGCACGTGCTGCTTCTTCTTGAGCAGACATTGCAGCGTCTTTAGACATGCGAACGTCAGATTTAAGAGATTGTACATCTTGGTTTAGCATACTAACCTGGTTGCTTAACTCGTCTAGTTTAGTAGCTGTTGCTGCATCATCAGAAGAAGCACAACCTGCTAGTAAAAGTACTGAAGTTGCTGCAGCTGCGATCAACGTTTTGTTCATATAAGAACTCCTTGCTTATAGTTAAAGTCTCGCTCCATAGTTTTTATTAGAGGCGAGGTTAAAAGTGGAAACATTGTATCAGTACATGATGTAGCAAAAGTCAAAAAAATCCAAGAATTTCATGGAGTACCTGACGTTAACTTTTACCTGAGCCTAACAAAAAGCAATAGTCAACCTTTCATTGGCTCCCACAACAGTCCATTTAGCAGGTATTTTTGCCACCTTCCTGATATCAATAATTTAGACGATATTGACGCAAATGAAAGCTTCTATCTGCAAATAAACGCAATATGCATGGATCAGTCCGAAAAAATCTGCGTTATCAATATCACAGCCATGTATTGATGCACTTAAGTTTAGGGCATAGTTCGCTGCTGTGCAGCTTTAACTTAATTGAGCCTAAAAAGTACCTTTATCTTATCTTCAATAATTAGTTTGTGTGATCTCTATCTATACTCCTATGATTTGCGGTATTATAGCGGGCTTTTATTTTTTGCTACGTTAGAGCGGAATGACATTACACAGCGCTCATATTGACTGATTTATTGGAGAATACTTTGCAATTTAAAGATCTAGGCCTAGACAACCGATTGTTGAAGAACCTAAAACACTACGATTTCAAAAAAGCGACTGAGATCCAACAGCAAGCAATTCCTGTTGCGATTGCAGGCAAGGATCTATTGGCATCTTCGAAAACGGGTTCGGGCAAGACTTTGGCGTTTGTATTGCCGATGCTTCACAAGTCACTTAAGACAAAATCATTTTCTGCGAAAGACCCTCGAGCTGTCATTCTGGCGCCAACGCGTGAATTGGCTAAACAAGTATATGGTGAGCTTCGCTCGATGCTTGCTGGCTTGTCTTACGAAGCAGCTTTAATTCTTGGTGGCGAAAACTTTAACGATCAGGTGAAAGCGCTGCGTCGTTACCCTAAATTCATCGTTGCAACACCAGGGCGCTTAGCTGACCACTTAGAGCACCGTTCTTTATACCTTGAAGGTTTAGAAACCCTGATTCTGGATGAAGCGGACCGTATGTTGGATCTGGGCTTCGCACCAGAGCTTCGCCGTATTCATAATGCCGCTAAACACCGTCGTCGTCAGACTTTGATGTTCTCTGCAACGCTCGATCACGCGGAAGTAAACAGCATTGCCTCGGAGATGCTGAATGCACCAAAACGTATTTCTATCGGTGTTTCTAACGAAGAGCACAAAGATATCACGCAGAAATTCTACTTGTGTGATCACCTAGATCACAAAGAAGCGATTCTTGAACGTGTCCTTGCAGAAGCCGAATACCGTCAGGTCATCATCTTTACCGCAACACGAGATGATACTGAGCGCCTTACTGCGAAGCTGAACGAGAAAAAACTCAAGGCAGTAGCACTGAGTGGTAACTTAAACCAGACGCAACGTAATACCATTATGAGCCAGTTTGAGCGCGCGGTGTTTAAGATTCTTGTCACCACTGACGTAGCCTCTCGTGGTTTGGACATCGCGACAGTGACGCACGTTATTAACTTTGATATGCCTAAGCACACGGAAGAATACGTTCACCGTGTTGGCCGTACTGGCCGTGCAGGTAATAAAGGCGATGCGATTTCGCTTGTTGGTCCAAAAGACTGGGATAGCTTTAAACGTGTTGAAGCATACCTGCAGCAAGATTTGTCGTTCTCCGTTTTCGAAGACTTAAAAGGCAAGTTCAAAGGGCTGAAGCCACGCAAGCCTGATATGCGTAATAAGAAAGGCGCGACGAAAAAAGCACGTCCTCAAGCTAAGAAAGTTGCGAAGAAGCCAGTTAAGCGCGACAAGACTTTCTACAAAACTGTGTCTGTTGGTGATGATGTTTTCATCCCTAAAAAGAAGCCAGCAGAACCTAAAGCAGAAGATTAATTTCTAGATTCTTAATGCTGTTTTAAGCAAGAAAAAGCTCCGCAAATCGCGGAGCTTTTTGATATTTCTAAGTCAGAAAAACCAGCAACTAAATCTGGAATTGTTTCAGTTCCTGTTGCTGCTTTTCTGCTAAGCCAGACAGCTCTTGCGCCGCTGCCGCTGACTGAGTAATGCCTGTGACGTTCTCGCTGACCAGTTGATAGATGTTTGACAGGTTATTGTTGATGTCTGTTGTGACCTGCTTCTGCTCTTCTGAGGCTGTCGCTACGTGCGTGTTAATGGTGTTTAATTCAGAGATAGACTGACTGATGTTATTTAATGAAAGGCTGACTTCTTCAGCGATAGCTTGGTTGTCTTTTAACATAGCCAGGCTAGAGTGCATGCTTTCGTTTGCTGTTCCGGATTGTAGCTGAAGTTCCTCAATGATGACCTGGATTTCTTTGGTGGATTCTTGAGTTCTGGCCGCGAGCATTCGCACTTCATCCGCCACGACTGCAAAGCCACGTCCACTTGCCCCTGCACGAGCGGCTTCTATCGCGGCATTTAGTGCCAGTAAATTCGTTTGCTCAGAAATGCCTTCTATTACCTCTATAACGCGTCCAATTTGCTCTGACTGTTCTTTTAACGAAGTGACAACTACTGCTGCAGCATTGAGTTGTTCAGCCATTTTTGCGCTTGCACGCGTGCTCTCTTCGAACATGTTTAAGCTTTCTGTGGCAAGCTGTCGAGCTTCTGTTGACGCGGTGTCAGCCGACTGGGCATTGTTAGATACTTCAGTCGCAGCCGATTCCAATTGGTTAATCGCTGAGGCCACTTGTTCGACTTCCTGCTTTTCATGATCGGAATTGACACTGCTTTGTGTCATGACCGTGGCTAGCTCGGTAGATGCGGAAGCGACATCTTCGCTGATACGCACTAGTGATCTGACTGTGTTACGCAGCTGTTCGATAGTCTGATTCACATCTTGAGCAAGCTGGGATACTTCGTTGTTGCCAATTTCCTCAGCGTTGACGAGCAGGTTGCCTTTTGCTACTTCACGCATCGTGCTTTGCAAGTTACGAATTGGTGTCACAATATAGTTGGCTAAGATCCAGCTAATCAGAGATGCGACTAACAGTATCAATGCGATGGTAATGGTACTTTGGGTCAATGTATCAGAGTGCACTTTTCCGTTGGCTTGGACGTCGCTGATTACGGTCTGATTGAGCTTTTCTGAAAGGTTGTCGATGGCGTTGATCATCTCTTCACCCGCGATGCGATAATTTACCATGGCTGCTTCGAAATTCTGGTTGAACTCTGAAGTGGTGTATTGGCTCGCGTGCTTTTGGGTAAGTAATGGCGTCATAGTGAGGCGTGTGAAATCCACATAATGGTTCATGGCTTCGCGCATGGCGTTCACTTCTGACTGCACTCCCGGCAGATCATTAATGGAATCTAAGAATTCACGGCTCTCAGCTTGTCGCTGCGACAACTCTTGATTAAGGGATTGAACATCTTCTGCACGAAATAGGCTGTAAATGGCTTTAATGCGCATTGCATAGGTGTTATCGACAATGGCGCTCAGGTCATCTTTATGAACGATAAGAGAGTGTGTGGACGTCGAAACCTTATTAAGTGCTTGATCTAGCTTACTTATCCCGACCGTAAGTCCTATAACAAGTAAAACAACAGTAAATAAAACAGGTAAAAATACCTGTAACTTAATAGATAGCGTGCTTAAAAATTGACGCATAATTACCCTCAATCTGAATGAATTATTATGTTTTTTATTATTAGATTTGGATTCTAATTGCTATCCTTTTAAAATCAATAGGTTGGAGCTTTTTATCTATGCTTTAATGTTATAAGAAAAGTTTAAGTTAGAAATAATTATTCAATTGGTAATTAAAATGTAGGTAATTGGTAAAGATGAATCAGAGGTGCATGTAAGCGCCAGATTAATCGTTCATTTCCCCTACAAAATGGATAATCTGTCATAGAGGCTTCAATTAAGTGAAACACAACTGTCACATTTGAGTTCTAAAGTGAGCACCGTTCAAGTGAAACACAACGGCAATAAAGCCACTTTAAGGAAATTGTGATGAAAAAGACAGTAATCGGTGCAATCGCACTTCTAGGCGCAATGGCAGTGACTCCTGTTTCTGCTAAAGAAACTATCTCTGCAGTGGGTTCTAGCAGCGTAACTCCACTGATGGAAGTTTTCTCTGAAACATACATGAAGACGAACCCTGAAGTATTTATCGAAGTTCAGGGCCCTGGTTCTTCTGCTGGTGTTAAAGCAGCAAAAAATGGTTCGGCTGACCTAGGTATGTCTTCTCGTAACCTAAAAGACTCAGAAAAAGAACCAACTCTTATCGAAGAAGTTGTTGCTCGTGACGGTATCGCGGTTGTTGTTAACCCACAAAACAACCTGAAAGGTCTGACTGCTGAGCAAGTAACTGCAATCTACAAAGGCGAAGTATCAAACTGGAAAGAAGTTGGTGGCGAAGACAAGCCAATCGTTGCAATCACTCGTGATACAGCTTCTGGTACTCGTGGCGCATTCGAAGACATCATGTCTCTAAAAATGAAAGTTTCTGGTAAGAAAGTTTCTGCTATCTCTCAACGTGCTCAAGTTGCTAACGGTAACGGCGCACTAAAAACTATGGTTGCTTCTAACCCATACGCAATCGGCTACATCTCACTAGGTACTGTAGACAACACAGTTCACGCACTAGCAATCGACAGTGTAGATGCAACAGTTGCTAACGTTAAAAACGGTTCTTACAAAGTAGCTCGTCCTTTCCTTGTGCTTTACAAAGAAGGCAAACCATCTGCTGAAACGCAAAAATTCCTAGATTGGATGCTAACTGAAGATGCTCAAAAGCTAGTTGACCAAAACGGTTACATCTCAGTTCACTAATCTTATCGTGACACTTAAGTTTGCTCAGCCCACTGTTTAGGGCTGAGCCTTTTCATCCATAGCGTTCATTGGCTAACAACCAGAACCGTGAGATTTTTAAATGACCATCGCAACAAATAGTGAAAAGCTTATGAATACTGACGCTAAAGCTATAAGCAAGCCAGGCCTACGCGAGAAACGTCGTGTAGACTGGAAAGAGCGTATCTTCCACGGCTTGTTCCTCACCAGTGCCGTTATCGGCATCGTATCATTGGCAGTAATTGCTTACTTTATTGTTCGAGAGAGTATTCCTGCATTTCAAGAAGTTGGGGTCTCGGGCATTGTTCTAGGTCAAAACTGGCTACCACCTGCACTTTACGGTGTTGCAACCATGATTGTTGCTTCCGTTGTTTCAACAGCTGGCGCAGTAATGGTTGGTGTTCCGGTTGGTGTTTTGACTGCAATCTTTATCGCTGAAATCGCGCCTAAGCGTTTGGCGGACGTCATTCGTCCGGCTGTAGAGCTGTTGGCAGGTATCCCTTCGGTGGTATATGGTTTCTTTGGTTTGGTTATCATCGTACCTTTGATCCAAAACATCTTTAACGTACCAGCAGGTAACACGATTCTTGCGGGTATCATCGTTCTTGGTGTGATGATTCTACCAACGGTAATTACCGTATCTGAAACGTCTATACGTGCTGTACCTCGTGCTTACAAAGAGGGCTCACTGGCTCTAGGCGCATCTAAAATCTACACGATTTTCAAATTGCTCGTTCCTGCGGCTCGTTCAGGGATTATGACCGGTGTGATTCTTGGTATCGGTCGTGCTTTGGGTGAGACGATGGCAATCATCATGGTGATGGGTAACGCACCGGCAATGCCAGAAGGCATTCTGGACTCTGCACGTACGCTAACCGCGAACATTGCTATTGAGATGTCTTACGCAAGTGGTGTTCACGCGAACGCACTTTACGCTACTGGTGTGGTACTGCTGGTCTTCATCATGTCGTTGAACGCTGTACTTCTTTACCTAAACCGAGAAAAAGCGAAGTAATCGCTCGTTAAAGGTGACAATTATGGATCGCGCAAAACTAAAACAAGCTCGCCAGTTCAAAGATAACGTCTTTAACGCTTTCGTTTGGATCTCGGCTGGATTAACGGTAGGATTTTTGTTCTGGATTATCTGGTACATCCTATCAAACGGTCTGCAACACGTAGATTGGAAATTCATTACTGATAACTACACTCGTACAGGTGATGAACACGGTATCTTCCCGATGATTGTGTCAACCATCTACATGGTTATTGCATCTATCGCTGTGGCAGCGCCACTCGGTATCATGACGGCAATCTATCTGACTGAATACGCAAAAGTCGGTAGCCGTTTAGTGAAAGTAATTCGATTCTGTACTGAATCCCTGGCAGGTATCCCGTCGATCATCTTCGGTCTGTTTGGTATGACTTTCTTCGTGGCAATTCTTGGTCTTGGTTTCTCGATTCTATCGGGTGCACTGACACTAAGTATTCTGATTCTTCCAGTTATCATCCGTACCACGGAAGAAGCACTAATGGCAGTGCCACAAACGTATCGTGAAGGCTCGTACGGCCTTGGCGCTTCTAAAATTTACACTATCTGGCGTTTGATTCTTCCGAGCGCAATGCCAGGTATCTTAACCTCGGTCATTCTTAGTATTGGTCGTGTCATTGGTGAGTCTGCTCCAGTATTCCTGACAGCAGGTATGGTGGCTCGTATTCCTGATTCTTTACTCGATTCAGGTCGTACGCTAACCGTTCACCTTTACAAACTCACTACCGAACTGTTTACCGTTGAGGAATGGAATCAGGCTTACGGTACGGCAACGGTGCTTATTGTGGTTGTTCTTTTGATCAACATGGTGACTAAACTGATTGCAAGACGTTTTAACACTGCAACTTACTAACAAAACAAATTAAGAACGCACGTTAAAAGACACGAATTTAAGATTTAAGAGATTAAGAACATGAACAAGTTTGATATTGAAAACCTAGACCTTTTTTACGGTGAAAACCAAGCACTGAAATCAATCAACCTGCCTATTCCAGTTCGTCAGGTAACGGCACTAATCGGCCCGTCAGGTTGTGGTAAGTCAACACTTCTGCGTTGTTTGAACCGTATGAACGACCTGATTGAAGGCGTAACCATTACTGGTAAGCTGGCGATGGATGGTGAAGACATCTACGGCAATATTGATGTCGCGGATCTTCGTATTAAAGTCGGTATGGTATTCCAGAAGCCAAACCCATTCCCAATGAGCATTTACGAGAACGTGGCTTATGGCTTACGTGCTCAAGGTGTCAAAGACAAAAAGTACATTGATGAAGTGGTTGAGCGTTCACTACGTGGCGCAGCACTTTGGGATGAAGTGAAAGATCGTCTTAAGTCGCACGCTTTTGGTCTTTCTGGTGGTCAGCAGCAGCGTTTGTGTATCGCACGCACAATCGCTATGGAACCTGATGTGATCCTTATGGACGAGCCAACTTCAGCACTTGACCCAATTGCAACGCACAAAATCGAAGAATTGATGGAAGAGCTGAAGAAGAACTACACCATAGTTATCGTGACTCACTCAATGCAACAGGCGCGTCGTATTTCTGACCGCACTGCGTTCTTCCTGATGGGAGAACTGGTTGAGCACAACGATACGCAAGTGATCTTCAGTAGCCCACAAGATGACCGAACTCAAGGTTACGTAAACGGTGACTTCGGTTAATCAACAATATTTATTTGGCATAAATACATAACTATAAGCGATGGTAACTTTGCCCCTCTATATGAGGGGCTTTTTTTATAGCTTTTCAAGCTCAGGGCTAGGTTGAGTTTTTTTCGCCTTTGACAGCTTATTAATATTGGCGAGTAAAGAATCTGAATTCCAAGGTTGCTGCTCGGCACTGAAGCGGGCTTGATTCATCACTTCTAGATCGTGCTTCACTGCTTCCACGACTTCTGAATTCAACGATTCACGGTTTGCATCTAAATATTCGTTAATGGCTCTTTCAATTTTGGCGGCATCGCCTTGCTTGATAACTGCCTTAAGCCTGTCAACGTTCAGAGGAGCTTGCGAATTTATCTCTTGATTTTTACTTTCGTGAGGACGCTTTTTCCAAACCACAACCGTGATGATAGATGTTATTACCCACAGTCCTGCGAAGACAAAAGTGAGCACTCGCCACAGTTCACTGACGCCACCTTGCGTAGGAGGAGTCGCTGTCGTTGCTGGCAGAGTCGTTTCTGGCAAGGTGATCAAGCCCATATCACTTTGCTCTACATCCAGTTCAATGGCCTCTATCGTCGCCTTTTTGGCTTCGTCCTGAATGCTGTTCCACCAGTTTAGTGTATAACCGGGCAGGGAATAAGTGCCTACTTCCGTTGGTATGATCACTTGTTTCACCGTCATGACCAGAGTGCCATCTCGCGTCGTTGCAAACTGCGGTTGTTCTGGATACACACGCAGTGACGTTGGGTAATCCATATCAATTCGAGGTAAGAACTCTGCTTGGGTTCCACGCGCCTTGATTTGAATAGTGCGAGTGATGGAAGAGCCTTGCTTTACTTTATTCAGTTCATTTGGCGATAACTTGTTACCCTGGTCGTCTTGCCAACTTTGCGTCATCTCTAACGCTGAGGCTGGCAACCATTTCCCCTGAAACTCCGCAGGAATGGCTTTGACCGTAATCGGCATTTGTTCAATGTTGGTTTTGATTGGCATGACCTTGGTCGAACCCGTCAGGCTATCACCGTAAATGTACGAACCTGTCAGCTGTGGACCATTTAACGTGTAAGTGCCGGCAGTATCCGCGGTCAAACGAAAAGATTGCTCTACAACCGTCACTTCAAGCCCATCCATGACTTGCTGACCTTGTTGCATTTCTCCAACGGGTTCGAGTTTCATCCCGTCAATGCTAGGTGGAATGATCTTAGGGTTGTCCAAGCGACGAGTATCCGCTTTGATAATGAGCCGCATACGTAAGTTCGCCGATTGCTGCGGGTATAAAGTATGGTTGTCGACGCTCATTGAGAAGCTGAACAGATCGTCGAGATCAGGTTCCGTTTGACTCGCGGTTACTCGCAATTTAATTGGCTCAGTACTCATTCCGTCCACGGTAAAGCTAGGAATGGTTAACACTCCTTCTTTCATCGGAGCGATAGAGATGCTCCACTCGGTACGTAAATATTTACGACCGTTAATATTATTGCTGGAGCGGCCGTAGCGAGGTTGCCCTAAGAAAAAGTCTTTATCTAATACACTGAAATCGATCGCATCGGAACTCAACTCCGTGTCAGCCATGATTCTCAGGTTGATGACTTCGTTTTTCACGGCTTGAGTTTTGTTGACACTCGCTTCGAGACTTTGAGCCATTGCTGAAATACTCGATAACAGGCTGGTCAAAAAAATAAAAACCAGCATTACGCCTTTTTTCATCACAGGCTTACCACTCCTTTTGCGATTGTTGCGGACGTTGTTTTTGCTGCGCTTGCAGCTGCATTTGTGCACGAATCAGAAAGCTTGGATCGCGCGCGCTTTCTACTGCCTCCAGACGGCGGAATTCAGGATCATCCTGCTGTGATTGGTCTGGTTGAGCCTGAACCTTCATCGGCTGACCGTCTTGCTCAGACGTATTGTCGTCTTTTTGATGGTTGCTTTTTGACTCTTTTTGTTGGTTTCCCTTTTTATTTTCAGTGTCTTGACGATTTTGTGACTGTTGTCCTTGCTCCTGATCCTGATCATTTTGAGACTGTTGCTGCTGTTGCTGCTGTTGCTGCTGTTGCTGCTGTTGCTGCTGTTGCTGCTGTTGCTGCTGTTGCTGCTGTTGCTGCTGTTGCTGCTGTTGCTGCTGTTGCTGCTGTTGCTGCTGTTGCTGCTGTTGCTGCTGTTGCTGCTGTTGCTGCTGTTGCTGCTGTTGCTGCTGTTGCTGCTGTTGCTGCTGTTGCTGCTGTTGCTGCTGTTGCTGCTGTTGCTGCTGCTGCTGTTGCTTCAATTTCTCCTCTACTACCGAGAGGTTTTTCTTCGCTGAGTCGAAATCGGGTTTTTCTTTGATCAATTCTTTGTATAGGTCCGTAGCTTCTTCGAGCTGACCATTTTGCGCAAGAGCATTCGCGAGGTTATAACGCCCTTCAAATGATGGATTGTCAGAAAACGCTTTGATTGCCATTTCATAATCTCCGCTTTGGTAACTCGCTGCACCTTTCCAATTTGGATCGGTAAACACGCTTTTGGCTTTTTCAAATTCGCCTTTTTGATAGAGCTCGGCACCTTGCTGGTTTTCATTTAAGAAGGGGTTTGCTTCAACCTTAGCAGTCCAGGTCAATGGCGTAAGTCCGGCGATAAATAGCCAAATGACGCCGCGACGGAAAAGCAAAGCAGCAGGAAGTAACAGCAACGGTAATAACCAAAAACCATTATTCATTCTCGATCCAGTTTGCACTTCTTCGTTTTGTTTCGCGGCAAAGCTATTGCCCATTTGATTGGTAAAATCAGCAATAGTTTCGACATCCCGGTTGTTATATTGAATCGGAATAAATAGTCCGCCAGTTTGATTGGCGAGCGTCTGCAGGTTTTTTAAATTTGTTTTCGCGACTACCGTTGTCCCTTGGCTATTCTTGAGCAGGGAGCCATTTGGCAGCGCAATTGGTGCACCATTTGCTGTGCCTATTGCAAGGACCGATACACGGAATTTTTTACCTTTTAGCAGGTTAAGTGAGTTGGTTAGTTCAGCATCGTCAAGATCGTCGGCTAATACAATAATGTCACCTTGATTGGTTCCTGCTTGCGAAAACTGATTTAACGCCAACTGAATTGCAGATGGTAGGTTAGCCCCTTGAAAAGGCATCAAGTCAGGGGATAAATTCTCGATAATGCCAGCTAACGTGTTTGAGTCGGTTGTGAGCGGGCTCAAGCTGTACGCATCGCCAGCGTAGGCGACAAGCCCAGTTGCACCTTCTTTCCAGTTAGGCAGTAAGTCTAGAGCTTTATAGCGAGTTTGCGCTAATCGGTCTGGTTTGACATCCGTTGCATACATGGATCGCGACATATCGAGAACCAAAATGCGGTTTTGACTCAATTTAAAGCTTGGGCGTTCATTCGATTGCCAACTTGGGCCTGCCAGTGCAATACAAGCTAAGGCCCAGGTGACTCCCCAAACGGTAAAGGTGTGCTTTGATTGCACAGCGTTTCCCAACACTTTCGCTAAATGAGGAGCAATAAGCGTTGTTCTTTTGTCCGTCAATTTTTTATTTAGCGTGAGCGCGATGGGGATCGCGATCAGTCCAGTCAGCCAAAGTGGGTGGAGGAAAATAAACTCAGCCATGTTTTCTCCTTAGGAAGAATAGCAACACAGATAGTCCCAATGCTGCGCTCAGTGGGTAGCGGAACCATTCGGATTGAGGACGCCACGTTTGTGTGTCGCTGGAGACAGGTTCTAATTGATTAATCGTTTCGTAGATGCTCTCAAGCTGCTCGGCATCTCTTGCGCGGAAGTATTGACCACCCGTGACTTCGGCAATTTGGGTCAGGGTCTTTTCATCGAGATCGGCTGCGGTATCGACTTTTCGCGTCATAAAAAACTCTTTGACCATCATTTCACCCGCACCCACGCCCACGGTATAAATCGTCGCGTTGTATTTCTTGGCGATTTCCGCCGCCTCAATAGGGTCCAATACGCCTGCGGTATTTCCGCCGTCACTGAGCAAAACCATAACTCGCTGAGGTGCGTTACTATCGACAAATGTTTTGGTCCCTAAACCAATACCGTCACCCATTGCGGTGCTTTGCCCAACTAATCCAATAACGGTTTGGTTGATTTGTTGTATGACTGCTTGTCGATCTGCGGTAAGGGATGTTTGTAAATAGGCATGATCGCCAAACAATACAACACCTAAGCGATCGCCTTTACGCTTCGCGACGAAATCAGATAAGACTTTTTTTACAGCGGTAAGCCGGTCGGTAAACTCACCGTCCAAATTCATGTCTTCTTTTTGCATTGAACCTGAAAGGTCAACGACCAACATTAAGTCTCGATATTTCGGTTGAAACTCTATTGGATCGCCAAACCAAACTGGTCGTGCACAGGCAATGATTAGTAACGTCCATATAGCAATGGACAAGGTCTTTTGCAGCTTTTGTTTCGGCTTGTTGCTGTGTGTATTGTCTGGTAAATAAGCCAGTTTAATCTCTGCTTGCTGGCTTTCTCGTGGTAACAGCTTGTAAACAAGCAAAGGTAGGGGCAGTAAAATCAGTGCCCACCACCAGACAAATTCAATATTCAACCATTGGCTAAGGCCGGTTGCTAAGGTTTGCTCAGTCACGAATGTTGGCCTTTTTCTTCGGTGGCAAAGCGTAGCTGACCCAGAAAACACAGTCTTCAATTAAATCCTGGTGCTCTCCCTGAGGGGATTTCTGATATAAGGCGGCCTGCCATTGTTGTTGTTTATCTAAGAATCGACTCTCTTCGGTATGGTTATCAAGAAATTCATACCAAGCCGCGCCAGTGAGCGGTGCAATATCTTCGCGAGGAAAGTAACTCAACGCTGCCTGACGTAAAATCTCTAAAGCAGAAGATGGGGTATGAGGCGTGACTGAGTTTGTCAGAAGCTTCAGTGCTGTTCGTTTAGCGAGAAGACGTTTAGTACGCCATTTGAAATAGAGATATACGCCTAAAATCGTTAACACAATACCTGTCATCAGTGCCCACCACCCCCAAGCGAGTGGCAACCAATCCGGAGCATTAGGTAAAATTAAAGGTTCTAGGTTTAAGCTTTGGTTATTTGTTGTCATTGTTATTACTGCTATTAGAAGAAGGCTGCTAGCTTAGTTGCTGGATTAATGGAGAGCCACTAGAGAGGCTGTTAAATGGAATCGCCATCGAATGGCATAGTTGTTTGATGGATTCCTGATGAGCGGTAAAGTGCGATTCGAGCTCACTTCTCTCTCCTTTGGAACCAAAGTTGAACCACTGACTACGACGACCATCAGACGCTTTTACTTGTCCTCGGAAGTCCGTCTCTCCCTTTTCTAATGGGTCAAAAAACTGAATGGCTCGAACAGAGTTGTGTTGTTTCAGACGACGCAATTGAGTCAGTTCTTTTTCACCCGTTTGTGAGAAATCACTCAGCAAAATTAGCTCACTGCCTTTAGGTGTGAGCGTGTGGAGTGTTTCGAATACTTGTGAATAAGGCATCGAACGGCGTCCATTTTCTTCTAAGAGCGACAGCTGTTCATTATGTATGTTTAGAATGGCATGAAGGATCCGCAATCCCTGTTTTTGTAGGGAAGACGGACGAAACTCCAGGCATTGATGCCCGTCATCAATGACAGCCCCAATGCGGTCTTTCTTGGCCAGCGTTAGCCAGATTAATACACTGGCAAAATGGGCCAGTTGAACGGACTTCAGTACATACTTTGAGCCAAAGTAAAGACTTGAGCTCAAGTCGATGTATAAAATCACCGCTTGCTCTTTGTCTTCGGCGAACAATTTAGTGTGCGCTTTGCCCGTGCGTGCGGTGACGCGCCAATCAATACTGCGAATGTCATCTCCGGCCTGATATTGGCGTACTTCCATAAAGTCCATACCACGACCTTTCTGCCGACTGGTATGGCTACCGCTCATCTGTGACCAAATACTTTGCGCTGGTGGTAACCATCGGATCGATTGGGTCCGATGATGCAGCAGTTCTTCTAAGGTTAATGTCACTCCATTCGCATGGGGTGGCAATGGCTCTTTTGCTGACATATTACTCACCCAACTTTATGCGCTGCCAACAAGGTTAAGTAGCTTATCAATGACCTGATTGGCACTTATGCCTTCAGCTTGTGCGTGGTAGCTCAGTAGCAAACGGTGACGCAGCACTGGGTATGCCATCGTTTGTACGTCTTCGGGAGAAACAAAGTCTCGTCCTTTTAACCAAGCATGAGCACGAGCACATCGGTCTAACGCAATCGTCGCTCGAGGGCTGACACCCATTGCTAACCACTTATCCAGTTCGCTGTCATACTCGCTGGCTTGACGTGTCGCCATCACCAGACGCACGATGTATTGCTCGATGGTTTCTGCCATATGAATATCGAGCACCTCTTTACGCGCGGTGAAGATATCTTGTTGGCTGATACTTGGACGTTCGATTGCGGCTTCGCCTTTTGCTTCCCCACGGTTGATACGCAATATTGCCAGTTCGTGTTCGGCATCCGGATAATTCACTTCCAGATGCAATAAGAATCGGTCTAACTGGGCTTCCGGAAGTGGGTAAGTCCCTTCTTGTTCGATCGGGTTCTGCGTTGCCATGACTAAGAATAGTTCAGGCAAAGCATAGGTGTGGCGCCCGGCGGTTACTTGTTTCTCGGCCATGGCTTCAAGCATGGCGGCCTGAACTTTTGCGGGCGCACGGTTAATCTCGTCGGCCAGAATGAGTGAGTTGAAGATAGGACCAGACTGAAACGTAAATTCTCCAGTTTCTGGTCGGAAGATATCCGTGCCGGTTAAATCGGCAGGCAACAAATCTGGGGTGAACTGAATACGGTGGAAATCACCTTCTACGCAGTCGGACAATGATTTGACTGCTCGGGTTTTTGCGAGTCCTGGAGGCCCTTCAACCAAAATGTGCCCGTCAGCGAGCAGGGCAATCAACAGCTGTTTAACCAAGTCCTGTTGGCCAATGATTTGAGACTCGAGGTATCGTTGAAGCGTTTCGAAGTTAGATTTATGCATGTTGTGGACTCTCGATATCCATTTGAGTTGATTATCAGTATTGGTCATTTACTTTGTAGAAAAAGTTCCCAGTAAGACCTTGAAACTTATCTTTTCAATATTGGGTCATTGACAAGTATTACAAGCTTTAAGCTGGGTTAGCCGTGCAGAGGAATGGCGGTAATGAGATGCTTGGTAGCGTGAAGCCGTAGACTTAGATAGAATAAAGACAGTTAATAGTTCAATGAATATATTTAGGTAAGTACTATGAATGATTTCGAACAAGAGCTAGAGCAAATGTCTCAAGAGGTCTCTCAGGAAGAAGAAGTGAAGCTACCTTCGCTAGAAGAGCAGAAAGCGATTGCAGCTGAGCTTAAAAAGCTAGAAGCGGAAGGCAAACTGACTCCTGAGATTCTAGAGCAGTATTTCGGCAAGTTTAACCAAAAGAATGCCGTGCCAATTCACTAAATTCTTCAGGAAAAGGGAGTGTTTACTCCCTTTTTCATGCTCACCCGTCAATTTGCAACTAAAACCATTCTATATCAATATGTTAGGTGGCTCGTATTAGTCATTTTCATACTTGACATTGTTGACGCTCTAACCAAATCTATTGTGTAGTTCAATCTATACGGCTAGAGGAATGTTTAGGGAATGGAGTATCACACTAAAGGGGATATCATTTTAATTACTGAGAGAAGTCTACAATCATCGCTGTTGAAGGATGTGTTGGAAACGGAACTCGGTATAAGCGTTATTTTGATAATTCCAGAAAACCTTACCAGCCGATCTCTTAAAGGTCTGCCCATTTCAGCCATTATTTTAGACTTTAGTATTCTGACAGAAGAAACGTTATCGCTATATCGAGACTTCAAAGAGTCACAACTTAAGAGTGTCCAGGAAATCCTGATTAACTGTGACAGAGCCATCTCTACAGAAGATCTCTTCATCTGGAATAGTTTAGTCGGCATTTTTTATACTTCAGATGACGTCCAAACTCTGCAAGTCGGTATAGATAAGATCTTGCAAGGTGACATGTGGTTTAGCCGCAAGTTTTCCCAGCAGTACATTACTCACCTTCGTCAGAACAGCAAGCCAGTATACAAGCATGCCCCAAGCATTTTAACGAGAAGAGAGATGCAAATAATCACTTTTC
>NZ_CAKLCK010000005.1:0-158132 GCF_921292965.1 Allocatenococcus thiocycli | reverse complement strand
TTTGACGAACTTTTCTATCTGCCTCAATCGTGCTTTGCACACGAGTCAGCAGCGTTTGTAAGGCGGAAATCTCTTCGTTAGAAAACAGCTTCTGATTTCGCTTATGGGAAGAAATCAACAGGTGAGAGACCGAGCGGCTATGGCCATAAATCGGCATGACCAGTGCCGTATCACTGGAACGCATTTTATTGTAGAGCTTTCTCAATGTACTGCTGTTGGCTGAGGTGTACTTTATCTCTTCAGACAGTTCATCAAGAAGCAGAACCGATTTATCAGAATGCAGATAGTCTTCATAGAACGTCTCAGAGCAGTGGCTGTTGACCAATTGCAGTTTGTCTTTGGGGATATCGAGCAGCACCCCAAGCTTTTCCATCGCATTATCAATGGAGCGCTTAAAATCCTCTTCCAGAGCCAAAATTTGTTGCACCGGAGTTTGCTTTTTAAAATAGACAAAATAGGAGACCAAACGGCTCACTCGACGATAGAGCCAATGCCAGGTAACACCAATCAGTGCACAGATCGGAATGGAAATAAGCCATTGGTTGCCTTCGGTTATTGGCATCAATACCGCCCCTAACGGCAATACAAAAATACCGCACACCAACAACGTGGTGACGGCGATGTAGGCGAGATATTTCGCACTATAGAAGCGAGAGGTGAGTAAGGCGTAGCCAAAAAATAGCATTTCACTGATGGAGAGTGCCGGTGGCAACCATGTCAGTGAAAAGTCGCCAAGAAAATAGGTCATGCCGAGATGGATGGCCGTAGTTGACAGCATGAATACCAGGATTCCTGCGATCATGTAGTTGCTTTTAGCCAGTGTCAGTTTGCTACTGTTGACTCGCATACGAGCAAGGTTGATGAGCGTAAGCGTAATCAGTATCAGGATGGAGTTAAAGAAGTAGGCGGTTTGAGAGCCAAATTCAATCACAAACTCACTGGGTCCCTGTATAGAGACATTCTCTACCGTTAGATCCGGACGTAAATTTATAAAAAGTGAATACCCTGACAGCAGTACAAATATCAGTTGCTGCCATCTTTTTGTATCCCTGTTTTTTTGTTCGGCGAGTAGCTGACAGGAAAAGTAATACGCAAAGGCAAAAGAGAAGAAGGACGCGAGATTAGCCAGTTTCGCCATCAAAACGCCGCCTTCTGAGCCAAAGTTCACCAATAGGTCAGTATGAAAATAGGCATTGCTGCCAATCCAGATAATGATGCAGACAGAGTACGCGATGTAGGGTGCATGATGAGTGCCCAAAACGCGCTCGCTGCGACTTTTCAGGCGATAGCAATAGTACAGCTGCCACAAGAGAACAGCGGCTATGGTGACATATAATGTAATGGCTTTTGGATAGAGCAGACCTGCCAAACCAAAATCAAACATTCTGGTTCACCTGTGGAAGACATCTGTTTTGTGGTTCGCAATACTTGCCACTGAATTCTAAGAAGAAAGTTTGAGATTTCTCATGCCACGCTTTGATGAAAATACGGGCACAGCCTGTGAAGCCACGGCTAGGAAAACATAAGCTTAGTAGCGGGTGGCAGAACGCCGTACGATGAATAATTTCATGTACAACTATTTGATTTTTTTGAATAGACCAATCTGTATTGGAGATCAGGTCTAAAGACAACTTTAGACTCATGAGACAACCTAGCACTGATATTTTTTGTTTTATAGGTGCGTTATATCATGATAAATAATTTATGCTACCAGTTTCTTTTTGTATGGTTACCTAATGCAAAAGTTGGATAAAAAAAGCCGCTCAATTTGAGCGGCTTCTTAAAAGTTGAATTACGGAAAATTAAGCTTCTTGCTTACTCAGCTCAACTTCTTTATTTGCTTGTACTTCTTCTTCTACCAGTGCATCAACAATAACAGCACATGCAGCATCGCCCGTGATGTTCAGAGCAGTACGAATCATATCGAAGATACGGTCAAGAGCGAATAGTAGTGGCAGACCTTCAATTGGAATACCAGCCGCTAGTAGAACCGCAACAACCAAGAATGATGGACCCGGTACACCAGCCTGACCAACTGCACCAAGAGTAGAAGTTACGATGATCGCGATGTAAGCGCCCATGCCTAGGTCGATGTTAAATAGCTGAGCAAAGAAGATTGCTACCAAGCCGTAGTAAATCGCGTTACCAGACATGTTGATCGTTGCGCCAAGAGGCAGAACGAACGAAGCGGTAGAGTTTCTAACGCCCAGGTCTTTTTCACAAGTATCCATCGTTACTGGCAGTGTCGCCATTGAAGATGCTGTTGATAATGCAACTGCTTGTGGTTTCTTCATTGAAGAGATGAATTTCTTCGCAGAGGTCTTAGTGAAGATATGAACCATCGCAGGGTAGACAACGAAGCCAAAAATTAGGATAGCGGCCGTGTACACAACGAACAGTTTGAATACAACCATCAGTGCGCCGAAACCAAACGTACCCACAGCTTCAGCCATCAGGCCGAATACACCGATAGGAGCAATGATCATCACCTTGTTGATCATCCAAACCATCGCGTCAACAATGCAGTTAACACCGTTGATGATAGGATCACGGCGTTCTTTAGTTTGTTGAGAAATCGCAATACCAAAGAACATACAGAAAACTAGGATCTGTAGGATGTTCGCATCATTCAGTGACTGGAAAACGTTGGTTGGGATCATACCAGTGATGGTAGCCCAGAAAGTTGGCAGCTCACCTTTAGAAGCGTATTCAGCTGAGAACATGCCTTCAACGCCAGAAACGTCGATGCCGATGCCCGGTTGGAATACTTCACCCATAAATAGAGCAAGTGCTACTGCAAGAGCAGATGTTAGACCAAAGTAACCTAGTGTTACTAAGCCAACTTTACCTGCAGACTGGCTATTTCCAAGACCAGCAGCACCAGAAATCAAAGCGACAGCAACCAATGGGATTACTAGCATTTTGATTAGGTTGATAAAGATAGCACCAAGTGGCGCGAAGACCGTAGCGTCGTGACCCATTAGAGCACCAGCGGCTGTACCCACGATCATTGCAATGACGACTTGCACGCCAATGTTGTTTAGCAAACTCTTTTCTTTTAACACTTCCATAACCTCTGTGCTAATAAAATGTAAAATCCTAAAATTACACACTGTTCACATATAAATAAACGGAGAATAATTTCGCCCTCGCTTTTTACACTTATCATTCACAATTGGCAATATGCTAAACAGGGTTATTGATGAAATAATCGATATTTTATTGACGAATGCTAACTTTTTGCTCAAAAGCAAACGTTTGCTATTTGTTTATCAAATGCATTACTGGTTGTTACATTAATTTGGTTAATGAGGTTAGCGATTGAGGATGAAATATTTGTTAACAACTTGTTTGCTGTTTTTGGGTTGGGGGTGGGCGTATTTATTGCCTGATATTTATGACAATAATTAGGACGCAAGCTCACACTTTAGTGATTTCACGGTTATAAATGTTAAATATTTTACATTCTTGGGATGTTAAGTCTTGTAAATATAATGTTAACAAGTGGTGGGTTGAAGATGCAATAACCGTAAAAAGCCACTCTATCGTTAACTTTTTGTTGTTGAATCCTTAAGAACAACGTGAATGCCAATAATCTAGAGGTGGAGTCATTATGATGAATCTTGCTGCTGCGCTGCAGCGAAATGCTGCCAGTAAGCCTGATAAGACAGCGTTGATATGCGGTGACTTGGAAATTTCTTATTCTCAATTTGATGCGATCGCTGGCAAAATTGCGACGTCTTTGATCAATAGTGGTGTCAAACCGGGTGACCGAGTCGCGTTGTCGTGTCCTAATCTGCCTTTCTTTGCGTTTATTTATTTCGCCGTTCAGAAAGCGGGCGCCGTTGCCGTACCACTCAACGTGTTGTTGAAAGCGAGAGAAATTAAATATCACCTGGAAGATTCAAACGCTAAGTTTTTCTTCTGTTTTGAAGGTACACCAGAGTTACCAATGGCCAGAGAAGGTGTGAAAGCCTTTAAGGAAGTTGAAACCTGCGAAAACATGATTGTCATGACCCAGTCGCAGGCTGATTTAGAGTGGGGTGGTGTACCAACTCTTAACGCTTTCATTCGTGATGTTGAACCGCTGGCTGATTACGTGCCTCGTAATGCGGATGACACCTGTGTTGTATTGTATACCTCTGGTACGACGGGAATGCCGAAAGGTGCGGAACTAACTCAACAAAACATCGTGATGAACGCGATTGTTGGGCAGAACATCATGGCTGCTCAAGGTGATGATGTACACTTAGTGACCTTACCTCTATTCCACACATTTGGCCAAACCGTGCACTTGAACGCCAGTGTCTTGAGCGGTGCTACTTTGGTTCTTGTTCCTCGATTCGAGCCTTCTCATGTTCTTGAATTGATCGAAAAACATAAAGTGACCATTTTTGCGGGTGTACCAACGATGTACATCGGTATGCTTCATGCGGATGCTGATTATGATATTTCGTCGCTGCGCGTGGCGGCAAGTGGTGGTTCATCGTTACCAACGGAAGTGTTCCGTGCGTTTGAAGAGAAGTTCAACGTGCCAATTCTGGAAGGCTACGGTTTATCTGAAACGAGTCCTATCGCCTGCTTTAACCATTTAGATCAAGAGCGAATTCCTGGTTCGGTTGGTCAACCTATCCAAGGTGTTGAGGTTAAGCTTGTTGACCTAGAGGGTAATCAAGTCCCTGTGGGTGAAGAGGGTGAAATCATCGTACGCGGTCACAATGTGATGAAAGGCTACTTGGGGCGCCCAGAAGTAACAGAGTCAGTACTGAAAAACGGTTGGTTCCACACGGGTGACGTTGGCCGTTTTGATGAAGAAGGTAACTTGTACATAGTGGATCGAATCAAAGATCTGATTATTCGTGGTGGCTTTAACGTTTACCCACGTGAAATTGAAGAAGTGTTCATGACGCACCCTGCTGTTGCGATGGTCGCAGTGATTGGTATTCCCCATCAAGAGTACGGAGAGGAAATCAAAGCTTACGTAGTGCTTAAGCCTGATCAGGATCTTGAAGCGGCTGACCTTCAGGCTTGGGGACGTGAACACTTAGCGGCATTTAAATACCCTCGCTTTGTCGAGATTCGAGACCAGCTTCCGATGAGTGCAACGGGTAAGATTTTGAAACGTGAATTGAAATCCGAACTTAAAGTCGCTTAGACAAATGATGAAATGCAAAGCCAGCTAATGATTAGCTGGCTTTTTTATTTTCTGATACAGGGGATGATGCAGCGGTATGGGTTATTCAAGTTGTTTGAGATATTCTTCCATCTCCAGAGGATTGGGAATTGTGATGCTCCCGTAGCTCAGAGAGAGTATTCCCTCGCTTTCCATTTTTTTTAAGACTTTGTGTACGCTTTGTCTTGTTAGCCCCATCATATTCGCGATGTGTTCTCTAGTTACACGAACCATACATGGCTCTGCACTGATTGCCCGATTGGTTTGATAAGTCGCGAGTAAAAGTAACCGGCGACCAATACGCTCTTCAATACCTCGTATTGCATCGTCTTCTATAACGGATATTGCCGACCACAGCCTTCGACTCATCAGATCCAGAATGACTGGATAACTTTGCGGGTACTTAGCCAGCAACTGACGGAACTTATCACCCTGTAGCTCCAGGAGTGTCACGTCTGAATGAGCCGTTGCTCCGAATATGCGCGGCATGCCGGGTGAGAAAACATTGTCTCCGAACCAGCCGCCCGCATCGAAAATCATTAACGTGACTTCTTTGCCTTTTGTACTTATCGAGTTGACTCTTACTGCTCCTTTCGCAATCACCATCAGAGATGAATGCTTGTCTCCTTTGTTACAGATAAGCGCTTTTTCGTCAAAATGCCGGGTTCTTGCGATTTGTACCGCGTCATTGATGCCCTCTTCAGGTAATCCAGATAGTACGGGGCATTGAAGCAACAACTTTTTTAACTCTTCCATGTCGGTACCTTAATGCAGCACTGTTAACTGAGCTATTTTAACATTTTATAATTCGATGCACTCAGGGCGCTTGTCTCGGGAGAGGGTAATAATCTGAATTTGTGATGGGTCTCTATTTGAGTGTGCATCATTCGTTTAGGAAGTGGTTGGTTTGAGAAACGGTTGATATGAAAAGTAAGTGGCTTAAATAGAGAATCGAGTCGTTTATCCGCCAAACATAAAAACGCCCGCTTATAGTTATCAGCGGGCGTTTATTTACATCAAGAAGAGGGCTTATTTTTGAGTGGCAGACTTCATTGCCGAAACAAACTCACCAAGCTTGTCCAGCATAATCTGTGGCTGCTCTGCGTGCGTCTCAATGATTTTAACCACGGCTGAACCAGAGATGGCGCCAGCGGCACCAGCCTCTATTGCTTGTTTCACTTGTTCTGGCTCAGAGATACCGAAGCCAAGTAACGCTGGTGGAGCATCGAATTGGTTTAGTCTTTCTAACAACTGTCCAACAGGCATATTTGCCTTCGTTTCTGTCCCTGTTACACCGGCTCGAGAAAGTAGGTAGGTATAACCGCCACTTAGCTCTGCCACTTGCTCCAGGGTTTCATCGCTGGCCGTTGGTGGCGCAATAAAGATCGGATGAATGCCGAACTTCTCAGCGGCTGCGACGAACTCTGCGCTTTCATTGGTTGGTACGTCGGCAATCAGAACAGAGTCGATACCGGCTTTGGCACAGTGTTCGTAAAAGTTTTCAATACCGCGAGAGTAAACCAAGTTCGCATACATCAATAGCCCGATTGGTAGATCTGGGTATTGGGCGCGAATCTTGCCGATTTGCTCAAAGCAGATACTTGGTGTTGCGCCAGACTCCAGTGCACGTTTATTTGCTCCCTGAATTGTCGGGCCATCTGCTAGTGGGTCAGAAAACGGAATGCCCAGCTCAAGTGCGTCAGCACCCGATTCAACAAGGGTTTCCATAATTTTGTATGATTGTTCTGCATTGGGATCACCTACCGTTACGAACGGTACAAACGCGCCTTGGTTCTTTTCATTCAGGCGAGCAAACATCTTCTCATAACGACTCATTAGATCACTCCTTTTTCTTCTAGGATGGCGTTTACGGTGAAGATGTCTTTGTCACCACGACCGGATAAGTTGACGACTAAAAGCTGCTCTTTTTCTGGATTTTCGCGAGCCATACGCAACGCGTGTGCAAGTGCGTGAGACGATTCGAGTGCCGCAATGATACCTTCACTACGCGCAATTTCCTGGAAAGCATCCAAGGCTTCATCATCGGTTACATTGGCGTATTCCGCGCGGCCAATGGAATTCAAGTAAGCGTGCTGAGGCCCAACAGATGGAAAATCAAGACCAGCAGAAACGGAGTAGGACTCTTCGATCTGTCCGTTTTCATCTTGCATGATTGGCGCTTTCATACCGAAATAAATGCCTGTCTTACCGTGTTTCAGCGGCGCTCCGTGTTGGTCGGTATCGATACCTTTACCTGCAGGTTCGACGCCAATAAGGCGAACACTTTCTTCTTCGATGAAATCAGCAAACATACCAATGGCGTTAGAACCACCGCCAACACAAGCGATAACTGCATCTGGAAGACGTCCTTCACGGGCCAGAATCTGGTTCTTGGTTTCTTCACCAATCATACGCTGGAACTCGCGAACGATAGTTGGGAACGGGTGAGGGCCCGCTGCCGTACCTAGTAGGTAGTGCGCGTCTTCGTACGTTGCTGACCAGTCACGCAGTGCTTCATTACACGCATCTTTAAGTGTTGCCGAACCAGAATGTACCGGAATGACTTCAGCGCCCATGAGTTTCATGCGGAACACGTTCGGGCTTTGACGCTCAACGTCTTTCGCACCCATATAAACGCGACATTTCAGACCAAGTAGCGCACATGCTAGTGCTGTTGCGACACCGTGTTGACCCGCACCGGTTTCAGCGATGATTTCTGTTTTGCCCATGCGCTTAGCCAGTAGAGCCTGACCTAGCACCTGGTTAGTTTTGTGTGCGCCGCCGTGAAGTAAGTCTTCACGCTTTAGGTACAGTTTGGTTTTTGTACCTTTAGTTAAGTTGCGAGTAAGCGTCAGCGCCGTAGGACGACCTGCATATTCCTGAAGAAGTGTCATGAATTCGCTACGGAACTCTGGATCTTCCTGTGCGTCAATAAACGCTTGCTCAAGTTGCTCCAATGCAGGAACGAGGATTTGCGGAACGTACTGACCGCCATATTCGCCAAAGTAGGCATTCAGTTTTGCCATCGTGATAGTCCTTCTCGTAATTTTTTTGCTACGAATAATTTTAGTAGTTGCGAATTGCGTTAAACGCGGCCTGCAACTTCTGTGCATCTTTTTTACCTGGCGCACTTTCTACGCCAGAGTTTAAATCTAATCCCAAGCAACCTAATGACGCCGCTTGTTGAGCATTCTCAGGCGACAGTCCACCTGCTAACATGATTTGACTTGGGTCGCCGATAAGAGACCAGTCGAAAACTTGTCCGGTACCACCAGATTGATTCCCGACCTGCGCATCCAATAAATGGCGATCAACGTTTTCAGCAAGCAAAGTTGGCGCGCTCTCTTTGACGCCATACGCTTTCCAAATTTCAACGCCAGCAGGAAGTTCAGCTTTTAACTGGTTGACGTAGGTTTGATCTTCAGCGCCGTGCAGCTGAACCGCTTTTAAACCAAGCGATGTCACAATTGCGGCTACAAAATCAATCTCATGATTTTGGAACACACCTACGTATTGAAGTGGCGCACCACTCATGGTGAGTCGAGCCGTTTCTAAATCCACCGCTCGTTTAGACTGTTCAACAAAAATCAGTCCGCCAAATACCGCTCCCGCTTTATAAGCTTTTGCTGCATCGTCAGGGTGGGTCAAACCACAAACCTTATTTTCACCCAATGTGACTTTACGAACTGCGAGCTCCAGATTGTCTTCGGACATAAGCGAACTGCCAATCAGGAACCCGTCTGCGTAAGCCACTAAATCTCGAACCTGTTGGTGTGTGTAAATGCCTGACTCTGAAATTACGGTTGCCTTTGGCGCGAGCTTTCGAATCAATGGTGCTAACTCTTTGGTTCGGTTAAGGTCAGTACTTAAGTCGCGCAGGTTACGGTTGTTGATACCGATAACACGCGCACCCAAATCAACCGCACGATGCAGCTCTTCTTCGTTGCTGACTTCTGTCAGAATACCCATGTTCAGGCTGTGAGCGACTTCAGCTAATGCTTTGTATTCTTCATCGTTAAGTACAGACAGCATCAATAAGATGGCGTCAGCCCCGTAGTGACGCGCTAGGTAAACTTGGTAAGCGTCTACCATGAAATCTTTACAAAGTACGGGCTGAGTGACCTGACTGCGGACTTGTGGAATAAAGTCGAAGTTGCCCTGAAAGTACTTCTCGTCGGTTAAGACAGAAATAGCATCTGCATGATTGTTGTAAACTGATGCGATGTAATCCAGGTCAAAGTCGTCTCTGATGAGCCCTTTCGAAGGTGAGGCTTTTTTACACTCAGTAATAAAGACCGTCTTATCGCCGCTGAGCGCATCGTAGAAGCTACGATCTGAAAGTTCTAAATCGGATTGAAATGTACTCAAATGCTGAGAAGCTTTACGCTCTGCGACCCACTGATATTTGTCGCGAACGATCTTAGCGAGAACTTCCGCCATTTCCGCTTCTTTTTTTGACACGTGCTCAGAAAGGTTATCAGCTTTTTGAGTGTTGAAATCCGTCATCTTGATTATTTCCTTAAGCGTGTGCGGCAAGTTGCTGAACTAACTGATAAGCCTTGCCTGAATTCATTGCCTCAATGGCTTGCTGCGCATTGGCTTTTAAATCTTCGTGACCGAACAGACGCATGAGCAATGCAACGTTCGCCGCGACAGCACCGAGCTGAGCGTCGGTTCCTTTTCCTGTGAGAATATTGGTGATGATTGCTTTATTCTCTTCTGGAGCGCCACCTTTAATCGCTTCTAGCGGGTGAGTTTCTAAACCGAAGTCTTCCGGAGTCAGAGTGTATTCAACAATTTGACCGTCTTTGATCTCTGCCACCGTGGTTGGTCCATGAATGGCCACTTCATCGAGCCCACTACCATGCACGACTGCGGCGCGCTTCATACCCATTTGTAGCATGGTTTCTGCAATAGGACGAACTAGTTCTTCGCTGTAAACGCCCATTAATTCAATGTTAGGGTGAGCAGGGTTAATCAGTGGACCAAGAATATTGAAGATAGTGCGTGTTTTCATCGTTTGGCGCACTGGCATCGCATGGCGCACGCCACCGTGGTATTGGGGGGCAAACAGAAACGCAACGCCAATTTCGTCCATGGCTTTACGCGTGTCTTCTGGGCTCATGGCAAGGTTGATGCCAAAAGAGTCCAGTAGATCAGATGAGCCAGACTTACTGGATACACTGCGGTTGCCGTGTTTGGCGACTTTCAAGCCGCAAGCCGCAGCGACAAATGCTGCCGTGGTGGAAATGTTGATGGTATCGTGACCATCGCCACCAGTACCGACAATATCGGCAAAGTCATACTCAGGACTCGGGAACGGTTTTGCGTTGGCGAGCAGGGCTTTTGCTGCGCCGGAAATCTCGTCTGGAGTTTCGCCTTTAATCTTGAGTGCGGTTAGCGCTGATGCCATCAAAATTGGGTCGAGTTCACCACGAATAATGGTGTCGAACAGTTGCTGACTTTCTTCTTGAGTCAAAGCCTGTTGGTCATAAAGTTTGTTGATAATCGCTTCCATAATTCCTCTCCCTATTTCTTTATGCGTTGTTTTTCTCAAGCGCCCATTCGATAGCATTGGCTAATAGGGTTGCTCCATACGTGGTCATGATTGATTCCGGGTGGAACTGGAATCCGCAAACTTTATCTTGCTCGTGTACTACTGACATGGTTAATCCATCCACTTCAGCGGTAATGGTCAACGTTTCTGGAACAGAGGTTGCGACCAATGAGTGATAACGGGCAATGGCCAGTGGTGATGGCAAATTGGCGTAAGTGGCGTGATTGTCATGTTCCATCATCGACACTTTGCCGTGAATGATCTCACCTGCGCCCGCAACCGTGCCGCCATAGGCTTCAACGATGGCTTGATGGCCAAGACAGATGCCTATCATTGGCACTTTGCCTTTCATGCGTTGAATTAAGTCTGGCATTGAGCCCGCTTCAGAAGGAGCGCCCGGACCTGGAGAGAGTAGAACAACTGGGTTTTCTAGCTCATTGACCGCGTGTTCTATGGTCTCGGCAGCAATGTTATTACGGTAAATGGTGACGGAATGACCAAGCGAACGAAATTGATCAACCAAGTTATAGGTAAAAGAGTCAAAGTTATCGATAAATACTATGTTAGCCATACTCTGCTACTCCTTATGGGCTGCTTGAATAGCAGAAATAACGGCTTGTGCCTTACCGCGGGTTTCGTCCGCTTCCGCTTGTGGATCTGAATCGAAAACTACCCCTGCGCCTGCTTGTACTTGGGCAATGCCGTTTTCAACATAGGCAGAGCGAATCACGATACAAGTATCTAGCGTGCCTTCTCCGGTTAGGTAACCAACTGCACCGCCATAGCTTCCGCGACGAACACCTTCCACGTCACGAATTAACTGCATAGCACGAATTTTTGGCGCGCCTGTCAGTGTGCCCATATTCATGCTTGCCTGATAAGCATGCAGGGCGTCTAAATCTTCGCGTAATTGACCGACGACGCGTGAAACTAAATGCATCACATGGCTGTAACGGTCTACCTTGAGTAAGTCAGCTACATAGCGAGTACCTGCCTCAGAGATACGTGCGACGTCGTTACGTGCCAGATCAACTAGCATCATGTGCTCTGCGTTTTCTTTCATGTCGGTACGCAGTTCAAGTTCGATACGGCTGTCGAGATCGAAATCGATTTCTCCATTCGGGCGCTTACCACGGCGGCGAGTGCCTGCGATTGGGTATATCTCAACCTGATTGGTGTCGGTTTCGTACTTCAAAGCACTTTCTGGAGAAGCGCCAAATAGAGTGAATAACTCATCTTGCATGTAGAACATGTATGGGCTCGGGTTACTCTTCTTCAGCTCTTTGTATGCCGCTAGTGGGGAAGGGCAAGGAAGCGTGAAACGGCGTGAAGGAACAACCTGGAAAATATCCCCTTTCACTACGTACTCTTTTAAATCACTGACAATCTGGCAGAAGTCTTCATCTGAGATGCTTGGTTGAGCTGTCACATCAGTAAGTTTAGCCGCACTAGGTAAATGCTTAGGCGCGCTACACTGTGCGCCGATCTCTGCAATGCGAGCTTCTAAGGTCGTTTGTTGCGAGTTATCGACAAATAGCGTTGCTTGCAAATGGCAAGACTCAGTTTGATGGTCAACGACGAGTAGTGTCTCGGCAACGTAAAAAACGTAATCTGGGCATTGATTGGTCGCATCTGCATGACCCAAAGGTTCGAAACTTGCCACTAAGTCGTAAGCGAATAAACCACCGAGGAAAATCGCGTGCTTATCTTTATCTTCTAGATCAAAACTGTGTTGAACTAAGCGCAGTGCATCGAATGAAGAAGCTTCACGTAAGCGAGAGTCTTCATCCAGAGTGTCGCATGGCTGGGAAAATTCAAGTGTGAAAGTCTCACCATCAAATTGAGAAGTAACGTTACTACGTACGTTCTTATTGAGGTGAGTAAGCAAGTTTTTACCATTGTCCGTTAATGCCTGCATGGTGACGGTATGGTCAAAACAAACGATGCGAACCGCAGAGTCAACGATCAAAAGTGACTTCAGGTCCTGTTTCGAATCAATTTCCGCAGATTCCAGAAGTAAGCTATCCGTCTTATTTTCACACAGGGTGTGAAACAAGCGGGTTGGGTCTTGAGTGTAAGGAACAGAAGCCGTTAGCACTTCCAGTTGTCCAAGATTCTTGATTTCAATGGCCTTGTTCACAAGACCTCCTTATAGCTATTTTAATCTTCCTGCTGAACATAGTGGCATAAACTAGGCGCAGTCCCAATTAAGAGTTTACGAGATCCGGTCAATGTTTAAGCAGTTAAACGTAAAAAGGGCGAAAAAATAAAAAGCCCGCTTTGGCAGCGGGCTTTTTAACGTTTGAATTTCTAAACTAGAAGTACACGTTTGCCCACCAAGAACTTGTCCAAGTGCGCCACCAAGCAACGTCTGCCGAGCTTGTCTTATTTAGACAAACTGCAACTTTCGCTTTTTGGTTTTGCTTCAATTCTTGTAACATAGTGAGCCTTGAATAATGTGTTCTGTATTTGTGTACTAGTTAACTAGTGCGGAGATAAAAAGTCAACCCCAAAACAGCATTAAAACGATAAAAAATATGAGAATTGATTTACATAGCCATACCACAGCCTCTGATGGCCGACTTGAACCGAAAGATTTAGTGGATAGGGCACTGAGTTTTGATATCGAAGTTTTGGCGATTACAGACCATGATACCGTTGACGGTTTAGTACCAGCGAAACAGTATGTAGAAGAGAATCAGTTGCCGATCAAAATTATTAACGGCATCGAAATCTCAACTGTTTGGCAAAATAAAGATATCCATATCGTGGGTTTGAATATTGACCCCGATAATCCAGCATTGAAGACGCTTATTGAACAACAAAAGCAGCATCGAATCACTCGTTCAGAGTTGATCGCATCGCGTCTGCAAAAAGCAACCCGTGAAGGCGTTCTGGAAGAGGTACAGCAGATTGCTGGTGACGCGCCAATTACACGTGCCCATTTCGCGAAATGGTTGGTGGACAATGGCTTCGCTAAAAACATGCAAATGGTGTTCAAAAAGTTCCTAACGCGTAACAACCCTGGTTATGTGCCACCGAATTGGTGTTCGATGAAAGATGCGATAGATGCCATTCACGCTGCTGGTGGCCACGCAGTGTTAGCTCATCCGGGTAGATATCAGTTGACAGCAAAGTGGATTAAGCGTCTTCTTGCGGCATTCTCGGAAGCAAATGGTGACGCGATGGAAGTCGCTCAGCCACAACAAGCACAACAAGAAAGACGCAATCTGGCGGATTATGCTATACAATACAAACTATTAGCGTCCCAAGGCAGCGACTTTCACTATCCGTCTCCTTGGATGGAGTTGGGTCGAAACCTCTGGTTGCCGTCAGGCGTAGAACCAGTTTGGAAAGATTGGGGCATTGACCCTTCGTTGGATCGCAACGAAGTCCACGCTCCATAAGGATATAGAGCCGAGAGGCTCGATAATGAGGAATTACAATGAGCCAGTTTTTTTACGTTCATCCAGAAAACCCACAGGCTCGCTTGATTAATCAAGCAGTAGCAATCATTCGTAACGGCGGTGTCGTGGTTTACCCAACCGATTCGGGTTACGCACTTGGCTGTCAACTGGAAAACAAACAGGCGTTAGAACGTATCTGTCAAATTCGTCGCTTGGACGATAAGCACAACTTCACGTTGTTATGTAGAGATTTATCCGAGATTTCGCTGTACGCACGCGTAGACAACGGCGCATTTCGATTATTGAAAAACAATACACCGGGGCCTTACACATTCATTTTCAAAGGTACAAAAGAAGTGCCTCGTCGTTTAATGAATGCAAAGCGTAAAACCATCGGTATCCGTGTTCCTGATAATCAAATCGCGCTTGATCTTTTGGAAGCATTGGGCGAGCCATTGATGTCTACGTCGTTGATTTTGCCTAACAGTGACGTAGCTGAATCTGATCCAGAAGATATTCGTGACAAGTTAGAACATGCGGTTGACGTAATACTTAACGGCGGTTATTTGGGTGAACAACCGTCAACGGTTATCGACTTTAGTGAAGGTGACCCTGTCGTGGTTCGTCTTGGTTCGGGTGACCCTGCGCCATTCGAATAAGTGTGGTGCTAGCTTGATGTGATAAAGGAGGCTGAGATGCCTCCTTTTTTGTATCTGGCGTATTGTTTCGAAAACGAAGTAAATTCTTTAAGCGAACTCGAAAAGATCGATGCCTTTATGTTCCGCATAATCGATGTAACTTGATGTGACTCCGTTCAATGTCACTTCAACATTGTACTCATCACTGGAGAATACCGCCCAGCCACACTCATTGTATGAAAGGTCAAGATCTTCTGCTGAGTCAAGAAACGTATCGCGAATCCCATCCCCGTTGGTATCTCGTCCAAAATCGAAAACTAACTTATCCGAGAAAATACTGAAATCCAGTACTTCTGCTTTCACTTCGATGTCATTAGAAGAAACGGGTTGATCAGGAACACCAATCGCCATTCTGTTGGTGAACACGAATGAATCTGCGCCAAAGCCACCACTTAATACGGACTCACCATCACCGATAACAATGGTGTCATTGCCCCAACCGCCACTAATGAAATTATTACCTGAATAATCGAAAATGATGTCGTCTCCGAATCCGCCATACAGCGAGTCATTTCCTAAACCTCCAGACAAATAATCATTACCGAAGCCACCAGAGATGAAGTCGTTTCCCCGCCCGCCGAACAAGGTGTCTTCTCCCCAGCCACCGAAAACATAATCGTTCCCGTCGAAGCCGACGAAGTTGTCTTTACCGCCAAAACCGAAGAAGATATCGGTTGTGTCTGTGCCTTTTGTTCCTGTCATATTGTCATCGTCGCTGGTGCCAAATATCCAATTGAGAGTAAGCGCTGTGTTTGACATTTCATTGTCCTTTTTATCTGATTATCTTAGCGGGCAAGTCAGTAAGTTGTTGTGGTAACAACCGTGATAATTTTATCAGCTGAAGCTGGAACGCAGTGGGCGAGAGAGTTCTAAATTAGTACGGTTCTTCGCCAGAATATTGATGGCCAGTAGGAAAAAAGTGGTATATCGGAGTTCAATCAGGTTACAAGCAGAAGGCGGAGAATAGAGAGGATTTCTCTTACATTAAACCAGAAAGTTACGTATAATGGCCGACTGAAAAAATCCCGTGAAGATGGGTAATTGCATAATACAGACCAATCCTGGTCTAGACGTCTGTGAAGACGACACATAGGTAGATAAATGAGCGAAAAGTTACAAAAAGTATTAGCACGTGCTGGTCACGGTTCTCGTCGTGAGATTGAATCGTTAATTAAATCTGGTCGCGTAAGCGTGAACGGTAATGTTGCTAAGCTTGGTGAAAGACTTGAAGATGAGAACAGCGTGGTTCGTATCGATGGTCACATTGTATCTGCGAAGATACAAGAAGAAGTGATCTGTCGTGTACTAGCGTACTACAAGCCTGAAGGTGAACTGTGTACTCGTCATGATCCGGAAGGTCGCCGTACTGTTTTTGATCGCCTGCCAAAGATTCGTGGCTCGCGTTGGATTTCGGTAGGTCGTCTGGACGCGAACACATCAGGTCTGTTGCTTTTCACTACGGATGGTGAATTGGCAAACCGCCTAATGCACCCAAGTCGCCAGGTTGAGCGTGAATATCTAGTACGTGTGTTCGGTGAAGTAACTGAACAAAAAGTTCGTAATCTAGTAAAAGGCGTAGAGCTGGAAGACGGTATGGCTCGCTTTGAAGACGTTGTTTACGCTGGTGGTGAAGGCATGAACCACACCTTCTATGTAGTAATCAACGAAGGTCGTAACCGAGAAGTCCGTCGTCTATGGGAATCTCAAGATTGTACGGTAAGCCGCCTGAAACGTGTTCGTTACGGTGATATCTTCTTGGACAAGAAACTGCCACGCGGCGGTTGGATGGAACTTGATCTGAAAGAAGTAAACTACCTGCGTGAGCTAGTAGAACTTCGTCCAGAGAAAGAAACCATGCTTGATCTGAACAAAGATAACACCTCACGTAAGCGTGAACGTGCACGTAGCCAAAAAATTCGTCGTGCAGTTAAGCGCCACGAAGAACGTGTAAATACGCCGAAAGGCCGCAGCAATAATCCTGCTCGTCGTAAGACAAAGAAAAGTGCGGGTGAGCAAGGCGTACGTAACAAACATCGTTAAGCGTTATTAAAAAATCAGAAAGGCTTGCCCATTGGCAAGCCTTTTTCTTATCTGAAAATCGAGAGATGGAAGCTTCTCTGGTAGAGAAGTTAGATAAAAAAACACCAGCATAAAGCTGGTGTTTTTATTCATGATAGGGGAAGCGTTAGTCGCGCTTCCAAAGCATATGACAGAACTTGTGGTCTGGGTCTCGGCTGATTAGCATACGAGCAAATACGTCATCAAGTACGTCATTTTCCTCGTTTACTAGGCCGATACGCACTTCTGCATACACTTCTTTGTCGATCTCGAAGCCTACATGTTCAACCCAGTCTTCACCGGTTTCGACAAGTTCTGCGGCACCACGATCTTCAAACTGTGCAGTAAACAGAATGACATCAGCTGGCTCAAGATTATCTGGAGCCATTTCAAGAAAAATGTCGTACGCAGCGTCGATAACGTCGTCGTAAGAAATCAAATCAGACATGCTTATGCTCGGCTCATGTATTTGCGTTCTGCAGTGTTAATCACCACTCGGTCACCCGTTGCGATGTACTCTGGAACTTGAACAGTAAGACCAGAAGCAAAGCGGGCAGGTTTAGTACGTGCAGAAGCTGACGCACCTTTGATTGAAGGGTCAGTTTCTTCAATCACTAGCTCAACAGAAGATGGCAGTTCAAGGCCAACCGCTGAACCGTCTACCAAGATAACGTGAATACCTTGTGTGTCTTCGTTAATGAATAGCATCTCATCAGCTACGTCACTTTCTTTAAATGTGTATTGTGAGTAGTCTTCGTTATCCATGAAGATGTGTTCATCGCCATCTGCGTATGAGTACACAACGGCACGCTTGTTCATTTCTACCGTTTCAACAACATCATCAGACTTGTAACGCTCGTCTACACGTGCACCTGTTGTTAGATCTGTACAACGCATCTTGTAGATTTTCGCGCCGCCACGACCGCCTGGAGTCGTCACTTCGATGTCTTTAACTAGAAGAGTTTTACCATTAGACTCGATTGCGAAGCCTTTCTTGATTTCACTTGCCTTTGGCATTGTATTTTCCTATTGATACTTATTACGCAAAACTTGATGATTATAGCGTTAAGTTGTCTTGCTGGCATCAAAATTCATCGCTGAAATTGGCTTCATCTCTCATGAATAAACGCGTTATTAAGCTTGATCCAAATTCAGTGCTGGTAGATCATAATGTTCTTGAATCTTAAGCTTTAGATCGCGTTACTTTCAATGTCTCTTCCTGTTATCGACTCAAAACAACCTTTTCAAACCGAATTCGAACCTCTGATCAGAGAAGTTCTTACGTGCCTTAAAAGTGGGCTAGGGCAAAACTTACATAGTGTGTATGTCTATGGCAGTGTTGCGCGTAAAACGGCGGTGGCTGGTAAGTCGAACCTCGATTTAGTGGTTGTAACTAAAGTGGCATTTGAGTCTAACCGAGCCACGTTATTGAACACGATCAAGTGGCGTGCACAGCAAGGCTACCCGCAAGTAAACGGCGTTTCAGTCCGAACCGCACTGGTTAGTGATGTGGCGAATCTCGACAGTATTTTCACCTGGGGCTTTATGCTAAAACATTGCTGTGTCTGTATTTATGGTGATGATTTAGCGGACTGCTTTGGTGATTATGTTCCAAGCTGGGAGATTGCTAAACATTGGAACATGGATGTGGAAGAGTGGCTCTCTGTCTATCGTGCGAAAATAGCACAGGCAAAAAGTGTCGAAGAGCAAACTCAAGCTCAGACGGTAATAGCCAAAAAGTTGTTGCGGGCGTCGTATTCTCTGATTATGTACCGCGATAAACGCTGGTTTGACGACCCTGTGGAATGTGGTCAGGTATTTTTGACCTACCATCCAGAAATGCAATTGGAGATCGAACGTCTGGGTATATTGCTTGCGGGACGGGCTATTCCAAAACGCTCGGTGATAGGGCTTTTAGATAGCTTTGGCAGCTGGCTAGTCAAGCAGTATCAAAAAACAGAGTTTCGCATCGGTTAGCTAAAGCCGGTTGTTAAAACAAGCCCATCTGTGGCGCCGACAAGGTTTCAAAGTCGGTTCCGATAAAAGGTAAAATGGCATCAGCGACGGGCTTCAACTGCTTATCGATATAGTGTTGGTAGTCAATTAAGCTACTGCGGTATTCATGTGGCTCTGGCCCATTAACGGTAATCACATACTCAATTCGACCTCGGTTTTGGTACTGTAATGGTCGACCAAGCTTGGCATTGATTTCGTCTGCCATTCGAGCGGCACGCACTTGGGGCGGAATGTTCTTTTGGTATTCGTGCAGTTTACGGCGCAGTCGCTTCTGATAAATCAATTGGTCATCGAATTCGCCGTTATTGGTTTTCTCAACCACTTCGCGCACATAGTCACTTGGATCATCACCATGGAAGATCATGCCATAAAGTGTGTTTTGGAATCTTTGCGCCAGCGGTGTCCAGTCTGTGCGTGCGCTTTCTAGTCCTTTGAAAATAATCCGCTCGTTTGCACCTTCACCAATTAATCCTGCGTATCGCTTCTTCGAGCCAGTTTCCGCCCCGCGGATGGTAGGCATCAAAAATTTACGATAGTGGGTCTCGTATTCGATTTCTAACATTGAAGTGAGATTGTATTCAGAACGAAGATACTCCCGCCACCAGTTGTTAATGTGGTCGACTAATTGATTGCCGACTTTATCGGCCTCTGTCTGACTGTAGGTGCGGTTTAACGACACAAAGGTGGAGTCCGTATCCCCATAAATGACCTGATAACCTTGTTCTTCAATCAGCACTTTGGTCTGCTTCATGATCTCGTGTCCACGCATGGTGATACTGGATGCCAGTCGGGTATCAAAAAATCGGCAACCGGAGGAGCCTAATACGCCATAAAACGAGTTCATGATGATCTTAATTGCCTGAGAAAAGGCTTTTTCGTTGTTCTTTTTGGCAACGTCACGTGCTGCCCAGAGCTTTTCAATCATCTCGGGCAAAAAGTGTTTTGTGCGATGGAATTGGCCACCACGAAATCCGGGTACCGCTTGATTGTCTTGTTTGCCGATCTCAAGTTGTAGCCCTTCAACAAGCCCCATAGGATCTATCAAGAAGGAACGAATGATGGACGGGTACAGGCTTTTAAAATCCAGCACTAAAACGGAGTCGTAAAGGTTCGGAATTGAATCCATTACGTACCCGCCAGGGCTGGCTATCCAGTTTTCTGGGTGTAAATTTGGCGCTACATAACCCGCGCGGTGAATTTGCGGCAGATAGAGATTAGTAAATGCAGCGACCGAGCCACCGACTCGATCCAGCTCTACGCCTGTTAATCGTGATCGTTCAATCGCGAAAGCGAGCAGGTGAGTGTTATCGAAGATCTTATTTACCAGCACACAATCCTGAAGATTATACTTCGCTAAAGAGGGCTTATCTGAGCGATACATGCGATTAATCTCATCCATACGATCATGCACGTTGTGAATCTCTTTACCTTCACCGAGTAATTCCTGAGAGACGGATTCCAGAGACCAGGAGCGAAAGTGGTATGTCGCGGTTTTTAGCGTGTCGATACCGTCCATCACCACGCGGCCGGGAATAGAAATGAACCCCTGTTGGCTTTGTGAGGAACTGCGGAAGAAACTCGCTTGATCCGCTCTGCCTAACTTGAGCTTCATGTTGTGCCATTCCGCTCTTTTGTGTAGTAAGCGGAAATCGAAGTCAATCACGTTCCAACCGACCACCACATCAGGGTCAAACTGCTTAAACCAAGTGACTAAAGCGTCCAGTAAGGCTTTCTCGTTTTGTACCCACTCGATAGGGGTATCTGCAGGTTCAGGATCGCCTATCATAATGACGCGCGAGTCCATTGGACTGTCCAGACCAATAGAGTAGAGAATGCCTTTTTCCGAACACTCGATATCTAAAGAGACAACTTGCAGCTTCGGCTCATAGTCGCCAGAACGGCATTTTGCATGTTGAATGCGTTGGTATCCGTTGTAAGTTTGCTGGTTACCTGTAAATTCGATACCACCTCTGATGAAGCGCTCCATCAAATAGCGATCAGCAAGCCGAATGTCGCCTTCGTACGTGATAATGTCGTGATGTGAAAAGTGACCTTGTAACGATATGGCGTCTCGGGTAAGTCGTGTATAACAAGCGACAAGAGGGGTAAGCTCGAACGTTTTAATCTCTAACAAACGAAATTCGACGTGAATTTTGTTTGATTGGGCGAGCTCTCTGGCTTGCTCTAGGTCTGATTGAGTAATAAAGAACACTGGTTTTTCGCCATGAATCAGCAACTGAGTTGGTCCAGCTTCGGTTGATACCCATAGCTCTATCTGAGTCTGACCTTGGATATCTCGCGCCTGACGAGTGAGTAGGAAGCCTTGCTGGATGTTCAAGTGAGAAAAACCTTATCGATAATTTAAGCCGGATATTCTAGCACTAAGAGATAAGAAGGAAACGCGTAGTGATGGCCGTTGCTGGTTTTGTCGCCGAATCAGTTCAGGTATCGAGTCAGTATGCTAAAAATGTTCTGGTACTAAGAGTAGCGGTGAATTCAAACGATGACATTCCTGCATGATGGCACTTCGGCTCTGACCTGAGAGCATGGTATCTCGTTTATAGATTGACCATTTGGCCCTGATATTGAGTTGCGTTGGGCAATATAAAATCTAGTTGCTTGATTTATTACGATTAATGTTGTTAATTATCTTCAATTATATTTCGGTTCTGCGCAGTACGCTCTGAAATAACAGAGTGGTTTATGAATAAGTTCTTGCTAAAGTTTGCGTTTGAGCACATATTCATAGAAAGCAATTTTTCGTCAAATACGTTAGTATTAGGCGTCATACTGATATCCACATAGAACATCATGTGGGTGCAGAACCAATAGAAAGTGTGGAGATACAAGTTTGATAAATGTTTTCCTTGTAGATGATCACGAGCTGGTTCGCACAGGGATACGACGTATTATTGAAGACGTCCGTGGAATGAACGTAGCAGGAGAAGCTGACAGCGGTGAAGAGGCAGTAAAATGGTGTCGCAGTAATCATGCTGACGTCGTTTTAATGGACATGAACATGCCAGGAATCGGTGGCTTAGAAGCGACTAAAAAGATTCTTCGCGTGAATCCTGATGTAAAAATCATCGTACTTACCGTTCATACAGAAAATCCGTTTCCAACCAAAGTAATGCAGGCGGGTGCTTCTGGTTATTTAACCAAAGGTGCAGGCCCAGACGAGATGGTTAACGCGATTCGTGTGGTAAATAGTGGGCAGCGTTACATCTCACCAGAGATTGCGCAGCAGATGGCATTGAGTCAATTCTCACCTGCCTCTGAAAACCCGTTTAAAGATTTATCTGAACGTGAATTGCAAATCATGTTGATGATTACCAAGGGTCAGAAAGTCACGGATATTTCTGAACAACTTAACTTGAGTCCAAAAACAGTTAACAGTTACCGCTATAGACTGTTTAGCAAATTGGACATTAATGGCGACGTTGAGTTAACACACTTAGCGATTCGTCACGGAATGCTGGACACTGAGACGCTTTAGTGTGAATCCTCCTTTTGATTCGGCTTCCTTTCTCAAGACAGTAACTCATCAGCCCGGCGTGTACAGAATGTACAACGCCGAGGCTGTTGTTATTTACGTCGGAAAAGCCAAAGACCTCCAAAAGCGCCTTTCGAGTTACTTTCGTAAAAAAGTCGACAGTGAAAAGACACGCGCACTCGTTCGCAATATTGCCAAAATCGACGTTACGGTCACTCATACCGAGACCGAAGCGCTGATCCTTGAACACAATTACATTAAGCAGTATTTACCGAAATACAACGTACTGTTGCGTGATGATAAATCCTACCCTTTCATCTTTATCAGCGGACATAAACATCCGCGCTTATCGATGCATCGAGGTGCTAAAAAGCGCAAAGGCGAGTACTTCGGCCCGTATCCGGACTCCGGTGCAGTGCGCGAAACGTTACATCTACTGCAAAAGATATTTCCCGTTCGCCAGTGCGAAGATACTGTCTATTCAAACCGTACTCGTCCATGTCTGATGTATCAAATTGGGCGTTGCGCAGGGCCGTGTGTCAGCTCAATCATTTCAGACGACGAATATGCGGAGCTGGTGGGTTTTGTTCGCCTATTCTTGCAAGGCAAAGACCAGCAAGTACTTAAGATGCTAATTGAGAAAATGGAGCATGCTAGCCAGCAGCTACGCTTTGAAGATGCGGCAAAGTTTCGTGATCAGATTCAGGCAATCCGCCGTGTTCAGGAACAACAGTACGTTTCCGAAGACAGTATGGACGATATGGATGTACTTGGCTTTGCTCAGGAAAGCGGAATAGCGTGTATCCATATTCTGATGATTCGTCAGGGGAAGGTTTTGGGTAGTCGAAGCCACTTCCCTAAAATACCGCAAAATACCAGTCAGCAAGAAGTGTTTGATAGCTTCTTAACTCAGTATTATTTGAGTCACAACGAAGCGCGTACCATTCCCGCCCGGATTATTCTCAATCAGGAGCTGGCAGAGGATATTGAGCCGATTCAAAAAGCACTCTCCGAAGTTGCAGGACGTAAGGTTCGCTTTCATACATCACCCACTGGTGTCAGAGGGCGCTACCTCAAACTGTCGAATACCAATGCACTAACGGCAATTACCACTAAAATTAATCATAAGATGACCATCAATCAGCGCTTTCACGCCCTACGTGAAGTGCTAGATATGGAGTCGATAACGCGCATGGAATGTTTTGATATCTCTCATACGATGGGAGAGAGCACAATTGCGTCGTGTGTGGTTTTCAACAATGAAGGTCCGGTTAAACAAGAATATCGCCGTTACAACATTACGGGTATTACTGGTGGTGATGATTATGCCGCGATGGGGCAGGTATTGGATCGCCGATATTCAAAGCAACTGGATGTGGAGAAGATCCCAGACATCATTTTCATCGATGGTGGTAAAGGTCAGCTCAATCGTGCTCATGAAATCATTTCACAACACTGGGGAGATTGGCCAAAACGACCAATTTTGATCGGTATTGCGAAAGGGGTAACGCGTAAGCCCGGGCTGGAAACGTTAATCACGGTAGATGGCCATGAGTTTAATCTGCCAAGTGACGCCCCGGCGCTTCACCTTATTCAGCATATTCGAGACGAAAGCCATAATCATGCGATTGCAGGACATCGGGCTAAACGTGGCAAAACACGACGCACGAGTGCGCTAGAAGGGATTGAAGGTGTTGGACCGAAGCGACGCCAGGCTTTGCTGAAATACATGGGCGGATTACAGGAACTTAAACGTGCAAGTGTCGAAGAAATCGCCAAAGTACCGGGGATTAGTCACTCTTTAGCAGAAATTATTTTCCAAGCATTGAAACAATAAGGAAAATCCCGCAACATTAGCACGCAATGTGTAAGAGAATAATAAAATGCGATTGAATATCCCGAACATTCTGTCTCTTCTTAGACTGTTCTTAATTCCAGTTTTTGTGGTTGTTTTTTATCTGCCTTATTCATGGGCGCCTTTTGCTTCGGCAATGGTGTTTTGGGTAGCAGGCTTTACCGATTGGCTAGATGGTATGTTGGCTCGTAAGCTTGGCCAAACATCTCGTTTTGGCGCGTTTATCGATCCGGTAGCTGATAAAGTGCTGGTTGCGACGGCGTTGATTTTGATTACAGAACACTACCACACCATATGGGTGACAATTCCCGCTGTTACCATGATTGCTCGTGAGATCATCATTTCTGCCCTACGAGAGTGGATGGCTGAAATTGGTAAACGTGCAAGTGTCGCGGTTTCTTGGGTCGGTAAAGTTAAAACTCTCGCACAGATGTTTGCGTTGTGGGTGTTGATTTGGCGTTATGATGAATGGATGGTTTGGGTTGGCTTTGCGGCGCTTTACATCGCTACCGTCCTGACGTATTGGTCTATGATCCAATATCTCGCAGCAGCAAAAGACGATTTGCTCGATGAGAAGCATCATTAATAAAAAAGTATTTATACTAAGCAGGCACCCAATGCCTGCTTTTTTGTGCATGTTAGAAATTAATAGCTATTGGCGTACAAAAAATAAATGTGATTTAGATCCTGTTTTTCTTAGTGTTGCTTATCCGATACAACGAATAACCTGATTATGAACGGTTGATGTGAGCTGATTCTCTGGTATCTCTGGTAGGGGAGTAGCCAAAGTTTCACGATAAACAAGTGTATTTGAGCAAGTTTTTGTATTAAAACTAAGCAATCTACCGTCTTTCGCACAAATTCTAGTCAAACGATTTAAAAAAATAAAAATAGTGTTGACTCGATCGCTCGAATCCGTAGAATGCATCCCGTACCCAAGAGAGCAAAGCTCAAAAGGGTGGTTAGAAAAGGTTATCTTTTCTTGCAATGAGGCGCCTTGGCAGAGTGGCTATGCAGCGGATTGCAAATCCGTGGACCTCGGTTCGACTCCGGGAGGCGCCTCCATTATTCTTTCGATAGCAAATGGCTTTCGAGAATAAATGCGACACTAGCTCAGTTGGTAGAGCGCAACCTTGCCAAGGTTGAGGTCACGAGTTCGAACCTCGTGTGTCGCTCCAAAAATTTAAAGATATGGCGTTAAGCGGTATCAGATGGTGTTTTACTTTTCTGTAAAGGCATCACAAAGTATATTTGTGTGCCCTGGTGGTGGAATTGGTAGACACAAGGGATTTAAAATCCCTCGGCGTTCGCGCTGTGCCGGTTCAAGTCCGGCCCGGGGCACCATCTCATGCGACACTAGCTCAGTTGGTAGAGCGCAACCTTGCCAAGGTTGAGGTCACGAGTTCGAACCTCGTGTGTCGCTCCAAAATACGAAAACCCAGCATTGTTATGCTGGGTTTTTTCGTATTTCTCCCTAGAAAAATAGCAGTTTCTAGGAACTCTCACATATTTCGCTTCCCAGCCGTACTTTCTGATCACATCGTTCAGTGTCATTCGCGGTCTAATTTATTCGTATTTTCAGCTTGTTATGTGCATCTGTTGTGCGTCGCGATTACCTTATATAGGCTAAGGTTACAAGTTCTGCCGCCATTGGCAAAATACAATTGCGTCCGAGATCAATAAATCAATGATGAAAAATCATTGCCATGAGATTTTATTTTGTGATAAATTCGCGCGCAATCTCGGAGCGTAATTTACGCCTTTGGTTCTCTGGGGGATACGCGTAGTGAACATTCAAGCTGATTGTGACACTACGTAGGGTAGGTATCGGCAAAGCCTTTTGTTGATAGACGGGATACTAATGCTGTAAGTGCAGCATATTAATGGGAAACCCAACATTGCAACCTTTGAATAAACACACACTAATCAGCTTCATACTGCCGAAATGTCCTGTTTTACAAAACGGGTGCATTACGGAACCTTGATTACGTCCCAGCGCATATAGAAGTCACGAATGTCGTGACAGGATTATCTGTGTTTGTCATCTCAGCCATGACAAATGCGGAGGTTTACTTATTTCTCCTGTAACTTTTTTCTAATGATAATTAAAACAGGATGAAGAACTAATATAATTCAAGGGATTACCTAGTATGACCACTGCCTTTGAAGTCGATAACAATATCGCAAACATTTTTTCATCACAGGTTCCAGTTGTTGAGGGAACGTATGACTTAACTCCAGACCAAGTGTTACTTGATCAGGCTGAGCACGAATCAGCGGTTCGCTCTTATCCTCGTCGCTTGCCGATTGCTATTAAACAGGCTTATGGCTGTTTAGTAGAAGATACTCGAGGTCAAATCTTTTTGGATTGCCTTGCGGGTGCGGGTACTTTGGCACTGGGTTATAACCACCCAGAAATCAATCAAGCATTGAAAGATCAGCTAGATTCTGGCCTGCCTTATCAGACGCTTGATATTGCTACCTCGGCGAAAACGCATTTCATTCAGTCTGTGAAGTCATTTCTTCCTCAAGAGCTGGGTGATAACTGTGTGATTCAGTTCTGTGGACCATCTGGTGCCGATGCAGTTGAAGCGGCGATCAAACTGGCGAAACAGACAACTGGCCGTAACACTATGTTCGCATTCCGTGGTGCTTACCATGGTATGACTAACGGTACGATGGGCATGATGGGTAACTTAGGTACTAAGGCTCGTCGTACAGGTCTGATGTCAGACGTACATTTTATGCCTTTCCCATACAACTTACGTTGCCCGTTTGGACTTGGTGGCGATGAAGGTGCGAAAGCGAGTATTCGTTACATCGAGCGTCTTCTAAATGATGACGAAGCAGGCATTATGAAGCCGGCGGCAATCATCGTTGAACCAGTACAAGGTGAGGGTGGTGTTATCCCTGCACCAGCATTCTGGCTGCGTGAGCTTCGCCGTATCTGTGATGAACACGGCATTCTGTTGATCTTCGACGAAATTCAATGTGGTGTTGGTAAATCTGGCTACAACTTTGCTTTCGAAGAAGCCGGCATCGTTCCAGACGTGTTGTGTTTGTCGAAAGCGATCGGTGGTGGTATGCCGATGTCGCTTCTTGTTATCAACAAGCAGCACGATACCTGGAATCCGGGCGAGCACACGGGTACGTTCCGCGGTAACCAGCTTGCAATGGTTAGTGGTGCGAAAGCGCTAGAGATTATTCAACGTGACAACCTTGTCGAGCATGCAAACATTGCAGGCCAATACCTTCGTTTTGGTCTGGAAGGCATTCAGAAGCGCGTTAACTGTATCGCAGAAGTTCGCGGCAAAGGTTTGATGCTGGGCGTTGAAATTAAGAACCCTAATGGCGAATTGAACAAGTTCGGTGAGCCTGTGGCTGATGGTCAGTTGACGCTTGCGATTCAACGTGCGGCGCTAGAGCGTGGCTTGATGGTAGAGAAAGGGGGCCGTGAAGGCTCTGTAATTCGTTTCCTTCCACCACTGATTATTTCATTTGAGCAAATCGACTTTGCTCTGCGTGTACTTGAAGAAGCCATCATTGCTGCTGGCGGTAGCCATGTTGAAGCTTCACCACAAGAAGAGTGGAAAAAGCACTTCGTTCACACTGGTGAATTAGGTAGTACTGAGTTTGCATCAGTGATGAACCACACGACTGCAGCTATGAAGTCTGTATTCGAACAAGTAAGCGCGCCATATTCAGGTATGGACCCTAAAGCGTTAGAAGAAGCGATCAATGCTGTCGACCTAGACAACAAAAATGCGCCTCTTAAATCAGTGATTGACGACGCTGCAGAGCTTGTTGCCAAGAATGCGATCTTTACACAGCACCCTGATTGTATTGCGCATTTACACACGCCACCACTCATGCCTGCGATTGCGGCTGAAGCGATGATTGCAGCTCTGAACCAGTCTATGGACTCTTGGGATCAAGCGTCTTCTGCGACTTACGTTGAGCAAAAAGTGGTGAACTGGCTTTGCGACAAATACGAGCTAGGCGAGCAAGCTGACGGTATTTTCACTAGCGGCGGCACTCAAAGTAACCAAATGGGTTTGATGCTGGCGCGAGACTGGATCGCAGACAAACTAAGCGGTCACTCTATTCAGAAGCTAGGTCTTCCTGAGTACGCCGACAAACTGAGAATTGTGTGTTCGAAGAAATCACACTTCACGGTTCAAAAATCAGCGTCTTGGATGGGGCTTGGCGAAAAAGCAGTCATGACTGTTGATGCTAATCCAGACGGCACGATGGATGTGAACAAGTTGGATGAGGTGCTGACTCAGGCAAAAGCGGAAGGTTTAATCCCATTTGCGATCGTTGGTACAGCTGGTACAACCGATCACGGCGCGATTGATGATCTAGACTTCATTGCAGACATGGCTGAAAAACATGAACTGTGGATGCATGTCGACGGCGCATACGGTGGTGCTTTGATTCTTAGCAGCCAAAAAGCTCGCCTGAAAGGTGTTGAGCGTGCGCAGTCTATCAGCGTTGACTTCCACAAATTGTTCTACCAAACAATCAGTTGTGGTGCGCTTCTTGTTAATGACAAGTCAAACTTCAAGTTCCTGCTTCATCATGCAGATTACTTGAACCGCGAACATGACGAACTACCAAACTTGGTAGATAAGTCTATCGCAACAACTAAGCGTTTTGATGCTTTAAAAGTGTTTATGACAATGCAAAGCGTGGGGCCAAAAGCTCTAGGCGACATGTACGACCATTTGCTTGATCAAACGCTAGAAGTAGCAGATATGATCCGCGATAACGACAACTTTGAGTTGTTGGCGGAACCATCACTATCTACGGTTCTGTTCCGTGCGACACATGAATCCGCAGATCTTGATGAACTAAATAAAGCGTTGCGTTTAGAGGCGCTGACTCGCGGAACCGCAGTACTGGGTGAAACCATTGTTGACGGTAAAACCGCACTTAAATTTACGATTTTGAACCCGTGTCTAACGACGGCGGACTTTGAATCTTTGCTCTCAAAAATCCATATGCTAGCAGTTGAGCTAGTTTAACAAAGGTAACGGAAAACTATGGCAATTCTACAGATTGGTGCAGGCGGCGTTGGCTGGGTAGTTGCACACAAAGCAGCACAAAACAACGACGTTCTGGGTGATATCACAATCGCATCACGTACCGTAGGTAAGTGTGAGAAAATCATCGAATCTATTCAGAAGAAAAACAACCTGAAAGATTCAACTAAGAAATTAGAAGCTAGAGCAGTTAATGCTGACGACGTAGATTCTCTTGTTGCTCTTATTAAAGAAGTTAAGCCTGATCTTGTGATCAACGCTGGTCCTCCATGGGTAAACATGCCAATCATGGAAGCATGTTACCAAGCGAAAGTGTCATACCTGGATACATCAGTGGCAGTTGACCTGTGTTCTGAAGGTCAGCAAGTACCTCAGGCTTATGATTGGCAGTGGGGTTACCGTGAGAAGTTCGAAGAAGCGGGCATCACAGGTATCCTAGGTGCTGGTTTCGATCCAGGCGTAGTATCGGTATTTGCAGCGTATGCAGTTAAGCATCTGTTCGATGAAATCGATACTATCGACGTAATGGACGTAAACGCTGGTGACCACGGTAAGAAGTTTGCGACAAACTTCGACCCAGAAACCAACATGCTTGAGATCCAAGGCGACTCTTTCTACTGGGAAAATGGCGAGTGGAAACAAGTACCTTGTCACTCTCGTATGCTTGAGTTTGAATTCCCTAACTGTGGTTCACACAAAGTGTACTCAATGGCGCACGATGAAGTTCGTTCAATGAAGGAATTCATCCCTGCAAAACGCATTGAATTCTGGATGGGTTTCGGAGACCGTTACCTAAACTACTTCAATGTAATGCGTGATATCGGCCTATTGAGCCCAGACCCACTAACGCTGCACGATGGTACAGTAGTACAACCTCTGCACGTATTGAAAGCGCTACTACCAGATCCAACTTCTCTTGCACCAGGCTACACCGGCCTAACGTGTATCGGTACTTGGGTTCAAGGTAAGAAAGACGGTAAAGAGCGCAGTGTCTTCATCTACAACAATGCTGACCACGAAGTGGCATACGAAGACGTAGAGCACCAAGCGATCTCTTACACAACAGGTGTACCAGCGATCACTGCGGCACTGCAATTCTTCCGTGGCGAGTGGGCGGATAAAGGTGTGTTCAATATGGAACAGCTAAACCCAGATCCGTTCCTGGAAACCATGCCTTCTATCGGTCTGGATTGGCATGTTCAAGAGCTTGAAGCAGGTCAGGGACTTCCAGTTATCCACGAACTTAAAAAGTAACTATTTAAGCTCGTAGCAAACCTGGAATTAACTTAAATCTAAGCCGATGCGAATGCGTCGGCTTTGTTCGATTTTATAGTGCCTTCGTTTAGGCGAGGGGACTCAAGGTATTACAATGCAACACAACGAACTAAAAACCCCGTACTTCATGATCAATGAAGACAAGCTGGTAGAAAACCTAGAGAAAGCGAAACAGCTGAAAGAAATCTCAGGTGTGAAGCTGGTTCTTGCACTGAAGTGTTTCTCAACTTGGGGTGTTTTCGACATCATCAAGCCTTACTTAGACGGAACAACAAGTTCTGGCCCGTTTGAAGTAAAGCTTGGTCATGAAACGTTTGGCGGTGAAACGCACGCTTACAGTGTGGGTTACAGTGAAGACGACGTACGTGAGGTTGCTGACATCTGTGACAAGATGATCTTTAACTCGCAATCTCAGCTTGCTGCTTACCGTCATATCGTTGAAGGCAAAGCGTCAATTGGTCTGCGCTTGAATCCAGGCGTGAGCTATGCAGGTCAAGACTTAGCGAACCCTGCACGTCAATTCTCTCGCCTTGGTGTACAAGCGGATCACATCAATTCAGAAGTATTTGACGGTATTGAAGGTGTGATGTTCCACATGAACTGTGAAAACAAAGACGTAGATGCGTTTATTGGATTACTGGATGCGATTTCAGAACAGTTTGGTGAGTACCTAAACAAGCTTGATTGGGTAAGCATGGGCGGTGGTGTATTCTTCACGTGGCCTGGTTACGATATTGAAAAGCTTGGTCTTGCTCTGAAAGCCTTCTCTGAGAAACACGGCGTACAAATGTACTTAGAGCCTGGTGAAGCGATCATTACTAAGACCACGGATCTGGTTGTGACTGTGGTTGATATCGTAGAGAACGTTAAGAAAACTGCGATTGTTGACTCTGCAACTGAAGCACACCGTTTAGATACGCTGATTTACAACGAGCCAGCATCAATTCTAGAAGCGTCTGAGAATGGCGAGCACGAATACGTGATCGGTTCATGCTCATGCCTAGCGGGTGACCAATTCTGTGTGGCGAATTTTGAACAGCCGCTAGAAATTGGCCAACGTCTACACATTTTAGATAGTGCAGGCTACACCATGGTGAAACTAAACTGGTTTAACGGTTTGCGTATGCCTTCTGTTTACTGTGAGCGTTCAAACGGCGAGATTCAAAAGCTGAACGAGTTTGATTATTCAGATTTTAAACGTTCACTATCTCAATGGTCAGTGAAATAAGCGTTCTGGCTTTCTGTACTATATCAATGCAAAAGAGCAGCTGAGGCTGCTCTTTTTTATAGGAGGCGGGGCAGGTCAATAGACCCTAGTCTTCTATGATAACCCGAGTATCCTCACTCAGCGCTTCTAGTTCATTCGCTACATCCTCAATTTCCATTTCGCTTGGCAGTTTAATCGCGATTTTTGCACTGAACAGGCTTGAGCTGACGCCGCCACCTCCAGCAATAAAGACACGTTGACAGTCCATATCTAAAATCGAGATGCCTTGATCATCAAGAATATGGGTTATCTCATTTACGATGCCAGCTCTGTCGTTGGCGTCGAGTCTGAGCTGGAAGATCGTGTCAGCACTATGCGAGTAAGGTTCGGAATCGACGAATTTAACCACTAATGTCTGACATGCGGAAAATGCGTCTTTAACGATATCGGCTTTTTCTTTTGGTAATTCAATTTTAATCACCCCCGCCACTTGGTCTTCAATAAAGTTAACTTTACTGATTAACCATTTACCTCCATTTTCATGGGTGATGGCAGCAAGTTCCTTGATGGTCGCAGGTGAAGCCTGACCAGCAAAATTAACGATAAACACAGTGTTCATATGGTCCCCTCCTGGAAAAAGGTTTGGACGCGGCACGGGATTACGTAGCGCTTAAGTTATTGGAATAAATCCTTTTATTCAGTGTAGGTGTTAGGTGGGGGATATGTTTGATGAAGGTCAATTTTTTGGGCTAATTCTTGAAGCGAATATTTAAAACTGTGTTTGAACCACAAAAAAGCAGCCAGTCGGCTGCTTTATCGGTTTACGTCAGATTAGAACGTGACTTTTAATTCCATGCCATAGAACTGGCTGTCGTAACTGGCACCTGCGTTCATCGCAAACTTGGCTACATCCTGATTACCAAACCAAGGGGATGAACTAAATTGAAGTTCGGCACTGCCACCCCATGCGTCGGTGACCCAGTAGTGGACATGACCAACTGGGTTTAGGAAGAAAAGTGATATATCACCCACCGTTTCCGAACCCAATACTTCACCACCATTTGCCAGGATATCTTGCTCAGCGGTTACCATCATCTCACCAACGACAGCACCAAAAAACGGCGTAATGAAAAGGTCTTGCCAAGAAGGCACTTCAGCAAAAGCTTCCACACCATACTCCCAGAAGAACGCTGACATCGTAGCGGAATACAAGAACGATTCAAATTCGTTATAACCAGAGTGGCGGGCCGCGGTATAGTAAACACCACCAAAATAAGGGTGCATAATATAGTTGAGAACATGCTCATCTCGGTCCCAAACCGGACCATCAGAGACATTATCTTTCCATTTCTGACCCAGCTTACTCATATCACGGTCTTCTTCATCCCACTTAGTGATACTTTCTGGAAGGAAGGTCATCAAACCGACAGTCGCAACACTCAATCCAAGAATGGTGTACGTTTGGCCCATGAGGTAATCCCAGTCTTTATCTTGAGGAACGATAAGATGTTTGGGTTGAAGACCAGCGTCAAGATTTAAAGAATCATCATTATCCTGTTCAAAAGCCAGGCTGCGGTTTTGAGCTTCAAAGGTGTATAGATTGGTCGTTGCACAGTAGCCGGACAGGCAATCAGGGGCGTACGAAAACTCCGAATGTCTGGCCATATCGTATTGGCTTGCATTTGCAACGGTTGTTGTTACAAAGCCGAGTCCTGCTAGAGTCTTCTTGAATATGGATGATTTTGACACAAAGGTCTCCGAGTAATTGATTTGATGATCTAACTCAAATTATCCCTTAAATAAAAAACCATTTAAATACTTGATGTTAATTTATATCAAAATGATTTCATTACACTAGCTTGCACCTTGAGGTGATCGGCTCACATTATCAACGTGATTAGAGCGTCGGCACGTGTCCTTTTTCATCACCCTCAAGCGCTGTCGTGGTGGCTTCTTTTGTTCCGGTTACCCAGTTTGAACCATGCAATTCGAGCGGATTTGTGTATAGTTAACACCAGTGCAGGTAAAACTAATTCAATAAATAGAACATGATATGAGTACAGCATACAAAATTAGAAATGTGCTCATGGTGAGGAGTCAGTTGTGAAAATTGCAATGCTTAGTACCGGTGAAGAAGTTCTTCACGGGGATATTGTTGATACAAATGCGGCCTGGATGTCTAGTCTGTTTTATCAGCAAGGATTTGGCTTAACTAAACGCTCAACAGTCGGTGATAAGCAATCGAGCTTGATTGAAGAGTTTTTAATGCTGAGTTTTAATAATGACGTTGTTATCGTTAATGGTGGTTTAGGGCCAACGACTGACGACTTGAGTGCCGCGGCAGCAGCAAAAGCGGCTGATTGTAAGTTGGTGCTGTTTAAGGAATGGCTTGAGCAGCTAGAGAGCATGTATGCTCGACGTGGCAAACCTATGCCAGATAGTAATTTAAAACAAGCCATGCTCCCTGAAACCGCTCAAATACTCGATAACCCAATCGGTACTGCCTGTGGTTTTAAAATGTTGATTAACGATGCGGTTTTCTATTTTACGCCAGGCGTACCCAGCGAATTTAAACTGATGGCAGAAACGCAGATTTTGCCTGATTTGAAGCGCACTTTCCCTGATGTTCAAGGCTCTTCATGTAGCCGCATTTATACATTTGGACTCTCAGAGTCGGGCATCTCAGATAAGTTGGATCCGATAAAGTTACCTGAGGGGTATGAGCTTGGTTATCGCTCTTACTTACCTTTCATTGAAGTGAAACTGTTTGGCCCTAACGATCAGTTTGATCAGCGTTTAAAGTTATTGCAGATAATTAATCAACATCTGGAGGCCAATACAGTCAGCATCGACCAGCCTATGATCGAGCATGTAGGCCAGTTGTTAGTAGAGAAAGCGTTAACGCTATCAGTTTCTGAAAAGAGCAGTGCAGGGTATTTGACCTATTGGCTCAACGGTGATGAAAATGCCGAAAAGCAACTTGGCCACAGCTGGGTTTTATCAGGCAGTAATCAAGCTATCAAAGACGAAGGTGACCCATTAGCTGCAACGTTTGCACTATCGGGAGCGACTCGTGAAAAATGCCGAACTGATTTGTCGTTAGTTACAGGCGAACTCGATGATGGTCTGTTTTCTGTCGCGCTATCGACGCCTAAAGGGGAATGGGGAGCTGTCTACAAGCTGTCCAGAAAATATCAGCGCGATGATCAAGTAAAAGTCATCAGTACGGCCGCTCTCGATCTACTGCGCCGTTATCTGGAAGGTAAGCCGATGTTTGCCCACTATGCATTTTTAGAAAAAGTGAAAGAGATGCACATTCCATCCAGTGTAATTTAGTGCCAGTTTTTACACGATTTTTGGATAAAAAAGCCAACTCTGTTGGCTTTTTAAATATGCCTATTCTTCACGTTGGGATTTTTCATAACGAGCAAGGAAAAGTCGTGTCGTTTCTTCGACCAGACGTTGCTTCTCTTTTTCCGTTAGTGGTGCTTTGATACGCATCAGCTGAGGCCACAGCGCGCTTCCTTTGATCAAACTATGCAGCTGTTCTTTAGCAAACTCGGCATCAAGATCGATCAGTTTGCCGTCATCACTCGCAGCAAGGATCCAGCGATAAACTGCGGTTTCTTTTTCTGCCAGCTTCTTCAATTCTTCCTGCAACATATCCGGGTTACTGAACAGATAGTCAAATGCTACTCGAGCCAAGTCTTGATATTGTGGCGAAGATAGAAATTCCAACTCTTCGGTCAGTAGTGACGCAAGTTGAGTACTCAATGGCTGCTTGCCACTGTATGTGACGTTGCTTTGTATTATCGCTCTTTGCCATAGTTCAGAAAGCAAATGCAGAACCAGCGCTTCCTTACTTTCAAAGTGATTGTAGATCGTGCGCTTTGACACATTGGCTAACGCGGCTAATTTATCCATGCTCGTCGCTTTCACGCCTTCTTCACGAAAAGCTTCAATGGCTGCCTCAACTATCGCTTCCCGTTTTAACTCACTTCGAGTCAGCTTTTTTTCCATCATAAAGATCATTGCTCGTAATTATTTGATCCAATTTTACACTGCATAGTTTACTTTTCAATCTAGTTAAGTAAACTACACCGTATAGTTTACTTTTGGTGGTAAATAATGAAGTCAGTTACTTTTATCTTCTTAGGAATATTGGTGGTCGGTATGCTAGCGAGCTTAGCTTCTAATAAACAAAAGTTTTACAACAGCGAAATGCGATATTCATCGACTCTGGGCGACACGGTGAAGATCGTTCATGCATTCTTAACAGCAAAACGTGTTGATGCCGTCCCAAAAACACCGCTTCTCAATTATGAAATCAATCCTAACGATCTTCGTCAGCCGAAGAGCGACTTCTTATATCGTCTCGGCCATTCAAGCGTGTTAATGCACATCGATAGCAATTGGATTCTTACGGATCCTGTATTCAGTGAACGTGCTTCTCCAATACAGTGGGCTGGACCGAAGCGCTTTCATCCGGCTCCAATCACAGCAAATTCGTTGCCGTACATCGACATTGTGATTATCAGTCACGATCACTATGACCACCTAGATAAAGCGACGATAAAAGCGATCGATGAAAAAGTTGGTGTGTTTGTTACGCCACTTAAAGTGGGTGACCGATTGCAAAATTGGGGCATCTCGAGAGAAAAGATCATCCAGCTAGATTGGTGGCAATCGGTGTCGCTGAACAACATTGAACTCGTTTCAACGCCTTCTCAGCACTTTTCAGGTCGTGGCTTGTTGGATCGTAATCAAACCCTCTGGTCGAGCTGGGTTATTCTAGGCAGCAAACATCGTATTTTCTTTAGCGGAGACAGCGGGTACTTCTCTGGTTTCAAATCTATCGGCGAGCGTTATGGCCCATTTGATTTCACTCTAATGGAAGCGGGGGCTTACAACTCGCTTTGGAGCGATATTCACATGATGCCGGAAGAAAGCGTGCAAGCACATATCGACCTGCAAGGGAAATTTATGATCCCAATCCATAACGGTACATTCGATTTATCCATGCACCCATGGTACGAGCCTCTTGAACGTATATCCGCAATAACTGCGAATCGTGGCGTTCAACTCGTCACTCCTGCTTTCGGTGAACAAGTCGTACTTGATGCGCCATCACTTAAGAATCGTTGGTGGCTAGAGCAATCAGCAAACAGCAACCTCGAAATCGCTCAGTTTTGAACCAATAGTCGATGAAAACTTTAAGGAGAAGATTATGAATAGATGTTTAGTCACAGGCGCAAGTGGTCACGTTGGTAATAACCTTGTTAGGGCTCTCTCTCGACAAGGAGACTACGTGCGTGCAGGAATCCGTAACTTGAAGAAGTCTGATTCATTGCAGGGAATCGATTGTGATGTTGTTTACTGCGATTTATTAGATAAAGCGTCACTGCGAGAAGCGCTTAATGGCATTGATACCCTCTATCAGGTTGCAGCAGTCTTTAAACATTGGGCAGAAGATGAGGAGGCTGAAATCGTAAACCCAAACTTGATAGGAACGAGAAACATACTGGAAGCCGCAAAAGAAGCAGGGGTAAAACGAGTCGTTTATGTAAGCTCCATCGCTTCTTTAGAACAAACACATCGCAACGAAAACGGCGAGATTATTGTTGAAGGATACAATGTTTCTGACCAGGTCAACCCATACTGCCGCGCGAAAACCCTTGCAGAACAAGAGGCATGGAAAGTTTCGGAAGAGTTAGATTTGGATATGGTGACGGTACTACCTTCCACTATTCTAGGCGGGGAATACAAACCGAATACTGAATCGCTCGACGCTTTCTCTGCAATCGTGAATGGTAAAATGCCATTCTTATACGAGTTATACTTAAGCCCTATTGATGTTGATGATGTCGTTAAAGGAATGATTAGCGCAGCAAAAACAGGCGTTCGTGGGCATCGCTATGTTTTAGCCAACACTTCCACCATTTCCACTAAACAAATCATTGATATTGCCCGCGAGATCAACCCGTCTCTCGTTGCTCCGAAGATACTGGATGAAAATGAGATTTACGCACTTGTTGATCAAGCTGAAGCGGAAGCGCTTAAAACGAATACTCGGCCTAAGATCATTCGCAGCAATGTGGCACGTACCCTCAAACATAAGTTTGTGTTTGATTTGCACAACTCATTGATGCATCTCGGCTATTCACCTAAAGCGGCAGAGACGGTTGTTAGAGAGACCATGCAATCATTGTATCTCCGCTGATCAATTTGTAGTCTCACAAAAAACGAACCCCACCTGTATGAGGTGGGGTTCTGAATACAAACAAAGGTGTTTACTTTGTCTTGTTACGTTCGATGCTACTCAGTTGACGTCAGGCACGCTGCTTTTCTTTCATCGTGTAGTTAACGCCACTGAGTGAAACATTGGATTTCGCTTTACAGATACAAGGCAAAATTTCTTCGCCTTGAGTGTAAGCCATAGCAAAACCAACATACTCAACTTCACCAGACTCTAACGTACAGCGACATGCACCACAGTGGCCGTCACGGCAGTTATATTCTGGTAATAAGCCAGACTGTTCCATTGTCTCCAAAATAGTATTGGAAGGGTTAGATTCAATGCTGATAAGTTTGTTGATTTTGATTGTCGGCATTACAGCTCAAATCCTTCAAAGTCGTCCGCGCTTACTTCGTTGTCAATCTGACCAACAAGGTAAGATGAAATCTCTGCTTCTTGAGGCGCAACTTGAACGTTATCAGAAGACAACCAAGCATTAATCCATGGAATAGGGTTGCTTGTCGCTTCAGGGTACGCTGCTGGTAGACCTACCGCTTGCATACGAATATTGGTGATGTACTCAACGTACTGGCTCAGAATGTCTTTGTTCAGGCCGATCATTGAACCATCTTTAAACAGGTATTCTGCCCACTCTTTCTCTTGCTCTGCCGCTTCTTTGAAGAGATCAAAACATTCTTGTTTTGCTTCTTCTGCGATTTGCATGAACGTGAAATCATCCTGACCGTTACGTAGCAGGTTGATCATGTGCTGAGTACCGTTTAGGTGAAGCGCTTCATCACGTGCGATTAGCTTGATGATTTTCGCGTTACCTTCCATCAGTTCACGCTCTGCGAAAGCGAAAGAACATGCGAAACTTACGTAGAAACGAATCGCTTCTAGAGCGTTCACAGACATCAGACAGATGTACAGTTTCTTCTTAAGGTCGTACAGACTTACCTTAACTGTTTCACCGTTAAGGACATGCTCACCTTCACCGTAGCGATGGTAGTCATTCGTCGCTTGAATCAAATCGTCGTAGTAGTGCGCGATGTCTTTCGCACGCTTTAGAATGTGTTCATTCTCAACGATGTCATCAAATACCACAGCAGGGTCGTTCACGATGTTACGAATGATGTGCGTGTACGAACGAGAGTGAATCGTTTCAGAGAAAGACCAAGTCTCAATCCATGTTTCTAGTTCAGGCAGAGAAACAAGAGGAAGTAGCGCAACGTTCGGGCTACGGCCTTGGATTGAATCGAGAAGCGTTTGGTACTTCAGGTTAGAAATGAAGATGTGCTTCTCGTGATCTGGCAACTTGTTGTAGTCGATACGGTCGCTAGATACGTCAACTTCTTCTGGACGCCAGAAGAAAGAAAGTTGCTTTTCGATCAGCTTTTCGAAAATTTCGAATTTTTGTTGGTCATAGCGAGCAACGTTTACTGATTGACCCAAGAACATTGGTTCTTTTAGTTGGTCATTTTTTTTCTGGTTAAAAGTACTGTAAGCCATAATGCCTCAATTCCTTTTAAACCTCCCGCGTAGGGGAGGTTTTCGATATTCTGTTACTATTCAGTTACTGCGGATTGCTAGGGTCGTGTAGATTAAATCTTACAACCGCCACCTGCACAATCTTCTTCTTCAGGTTGAACTGCGTCTTTTTGTTCATCCTTAGCGCCATCACGAGTGTTATGGTAGTAAAGCGTCTTCACACCAAACTTGTACGCAGTCAGTAGGTCTTGAAGAAGTTTCTTCATTGGAACCTTACCCGTCTCGTAGCGTGATGGGTCGTAGTTGGTATTCGCAGAGATCGCCTGGTCAACGAATTTCTGCATGATACCGACAAGGTGCAAGTAACCATCGTTAGAACCGATGTTCCAAAGCAGCTCGTAATTGTCTTTTAGCTCAGTAAATTCTGGCACAACTTGCTTCAGGATACCGTCTTTCGATGCTTTTACTGACACAAAACCACGAGGTGGCTCAATGCCGTTTGTTGCGTTCGAAATCTGAGAAGAGGTCTCAGAAGGCATCAGCGCAGTCAGCGTTGAGTTACGTAGACCGTGTTCCATGATTTCTGCACGTAGGCTATCCCAATCGTAGTGAAGCTCTTCGTTACAAATCAGGTCGATATCTTTCTTGTAAGTATCGATTGGCAGCAAGCCTTTCGCGTAGTTTGTTTCGTTGAACGAAGGACACTTACCTTGCTCTTTTGCCAGCGCTACTGAAGCTTTCAATAAGTAGTACTGCATCGCTTCAAATGTACGGTGAGTAAGGCCGTTTGCACTGCCGTCAGAGTATTTCACACCGTTCTTCGCTAGGTAGTAAGCAAAGTTGATCACACCTACGCCCAGAGTACGACGGTTCATAGTCGACTTGTATGCTGCTGGTAGTGGGTAATCTTGGTAGTCCAACAGTGCATCAAGAGCACGAACAACCAGATCAGATAGCTCTTCAAAATCATCCAGAGACTTGATAGCACCTAAGTTGAACGCAGACAGCGTACATAGTGCGATCTCACCTGAATCATCTTCTACGTTAGTCAGTGGTTTGGTTGGAAGTGCGATTTCCAAACACAGGTTAGACTGACGAACAGGCGCTACTTCAGAATCAAATGGACTGTGAGTGTTACAGTGGTCCACGTTCTGGATGTAGATACGACCTGTAGACGCACGCTCTTGCATTAGCAAAGTGAACATCTCAATCGCTTTTACGGTTTCCTTCTTAACTGAAGGATCGTTCTCGTACTTAACGTACAGACGCTCGAACTCTTCTTGGTTTTCGAAGAATGCGTCGTATAGACCTGGTACGTCTGATGGTGAGAATAGCGTGATGTTGCCACCTTCAACCAGACGCTGGTACATCAGCTTGTTTAGCTGTACGCCGTAGTCCATGTGACGAACACGGTTTTCTTCAACACCACGGTTGTTCTTAAGCACCAATAGTGAGCGCGCTTCACCATGCCACATTGGGTAGAAAACAGTTGCAGCACCGCCACGTACACCGCCCTGTGAACAACATTTCACAGCGGTTTGGAAATACTTGTAGAAAGGAATACAACCAGTGTGGAATGCTTCACCACCACGGATCTCTGAACCTAGAGCACGGATACGACCTGCGTTGATACCGATACCAGCACGTTGAGAAACGTAACGAACAATAGAGCTTGCTGTTGCGTTGATAGAATCCAGGCTGTCACCACACTCAATCAGGACACAAGAGCTGAACTGGCGGGTAGGCGTGCGCACACCTGACATAATCGGTGTAGGCAGAGAAATCTTGAATGTTGACGTCGCGTCGTAGAAACGTTTGATGTAATCAAGACGTGTTTCTTTCGGATACTTAGCAAACAGACATGCAGCCACAAGAATGTACAAGAACTGGGCACTTTCGTAGATTTGGCCCGATACACGGTTCTGTACAAAGTACTTACCTTCCAGCTGTTTTACTGCAGCGTAAGAGAAGTTCAGGTCGCGCTTGTGGTCAATGTACGAATCCAGTACGTCTAGCTCTGCTTTTGTGTAATCTTCTAGCAGATGTCCGTCGTACTTACCCATATCAACGAGTCTAGCTACGTGATCGTAAAGCTTAGGTGGCTCATATTGGCCATACGCTTTTTTACGTAGATGGAATACAGCTAGACGAGCTGCCAAGTACTGGTAATCCGGTGTCTCTTCTGAGATAAGGTCGGCCGCAGATTTAATGATAGTCTCGTGTATGTCTGACGTTGTAATACCATCATAAAACTGGATGTGAGCTCGTAACTCTACTTGAGAGACAGAAACGTTGTGCAGACCTTCTGCAGCCCAAGTAATAACGCGGTGGATTTTATCCAGATCGATAATTTCTTTACGGCCATCACGCTTGGTGACGGTAAGTTGTTGGTTCATTCTGCTTTATTTCCCTAAGAAAACTGATAAAAGCCGTGTTTTTGTCTATTTATATGCAAAGCTTTTGAGTCTTGCGGTGGCTTTGTGATCAAAGTCTATCTATATATTGTAGCTTAAACACAATATATAGGGGTTAATTTGTTTGCGGGTTACAAGATAGTGCTATTGCTCAGATTGATCAAGGTACATGTTTGGGATGACTTGTGGATAACTACCCAAATGAAAAAAAACAGTAAGTGAACACTAACCGATGAGAAAAGGGCAGACTTGAATAGGTAAAATCACAGTTTTGAGATCGGTTTAGAAATAACCGCTCGGAAAAATATTTTCCTTGATCTTTGGACATTTTTATTTGCGAAAAATAGGTTGGTTAAAATGCTATCTACAGCACAAATCTTATACACAAAAGCGGTAACTTTGTGCTACCGCTTCTGACGATTTTCTTAACTGAATGGTCAACTAGAACAAGGTTTTTTTAACGTTACGGCGTTCAGTATTTTTTAGTATGAACGATGTAGTTTACATCCACATTACGACCAAGTTTATAACTGTCGTTAAGTGGGTTGTAATGCAAACCTGTGATACCTAAATCAGTCAGATCGGTTTGGTCAATCATCTTCAGCATTTCTGCTGGTTTGATGAACTTCTCATGGTTGTGAGTGCCTTCCGGAACAATCTTGAGTAACTTCTCTGCGCCAACGATGGCAAACAAGTAAGATTTTACGTTGCGGTTCAAGGTTGAAAAGAACACGTGACCACCAGGTTTCACCAGTGCCGCGCAAGAACGGATAACAGAAAGAGGGTCCGGTACGTGTTCAAGCATTTCCATACACGTGACGACATCGTAAGTCGCGGCATTTTCTGCAGCGTGCTCTTCGATAGTGCTTTGGATATAGGTTAGCTTTGTGCCCGTTTCCAGAGCATGCAAGCGCGCCACTTCTAGTGGCTCTTTACCCATATCTAGCCCGGTTACGATCGCGCCTTCTTTTGCCATGCTCTCTGCGAGAATGCCACCACCACAACCAACATCGAGTGCGCGTTTGCCAAACAAACCATCTGCTTTTTCGAGTACATAGTTCAAACGAAGTGGGTTAATTTGGTGAAGTGGTTTGAATTCACCTTCTAAATCCCACCAACGAGAAGCCATGTCCTCGAATTTCTTAATTTCACTAGGGTCGACGTTTTGTGCTTTAGTCATAATGGTTGTACTGCATTCAATCTGAGTCCTTTAGAGGGCGTCAGTATACTCTAACGTTTTATCAGTATTAAACTGATTAATCCCCGTTTTGTTCACCAGAATTCTATTTTTGCTTAATATTGAACGAAATATAGTCACTTTTCATAAGGATATCGGATGAGTGTGCAAATTCTCGACATTTGAATCTCAACAAAGCTCACAACCTGATAAAAGGAGAGGGAAAGGGATGCCGAAGTGATGAAATGTGTGTTATATTTTTCGCCTTACACGTATCGTAATTACGATCAGATAATAGAGGGATAATGGCTCCATGAGCGATTTAGCTAAAGAGATCACGCCCGTAAACATTGAAGACGAGCTTAGAGGTTCATATCTAGACTACGCGATGTCAGTAATCGTGGGTCGTGCTCTTCCAGATGTGCGTGATGGTCTAAAACCAGTGCACCGTCGCGTTTTATTCGCGATGAACGTACTAGGCAACGATTGGAACAAACCATATAAAAAATCAGCCCGTGTTGTCGGCGACGTAATCGGTAAATATCACCCTCACGGTGATAGTGCTGTGTACGACACAATCGTACGTATGGCTCAGCCGTTCTCACTTCGTTATATGCTGGTCGATGGCCAAGGTAACTTTGGCTCAATCGATGGCGATTCTGCTGCGGCAATGCGTTATACCGAAGTACGTATGGCAAAAATTGCCCACGAGCTTCTGGCTGACCTAGATAAAGAAACCGTAGACTACGTACCTAACTATGATGGTACTGAGCAGATTCCAGCGGTTCTTCCAACAAAAATTCCAAACCTATTGGTAAACGGTGCCTCTGGTATCGCAGTAGGTATGGCGACCAACATCCCGCCACATAACCTTGGCGAAGTGATCGATGGCTGCCTTGCATACATCAATAATGAAGCCATCACTATTGATGAACTAATGGATTACATCCCTGGTCCAGATTTCCCGACGGCAGCACTTATCAGTGGTCGTAAAGGCATTGTAGACGCGTACAAAACAGGTCGCGGTAAGATCTACATGCGTTCAAAAGCGGACATCGAAACAGAGAAAAACGGTAAAGAAACCATCATCGTTACCGAAATTCCTTACCAAGTGAACAAAGCTCGTTTGATCGAGAAGATTGCTGAACTGGTTAAAGATAAGAAAGTAGAAGGCATCAGTGCGCTACGTGACGAATCTGACAAAGATGGTATGCGTATCGTTATTGAATGTAAGCGTGATGCAGTAGGCGAAGTGGTTCTGAACAACCTTTACGCTCAAACTCAGCTGCAAACGACTTTCGGTATCAACATGGTAGCGCTGAACAACGGTCAGCCACAGCTATTCAACCTGAAAGACATGTTGAAGTGCTTCGTGGATCACCGTCGTGAAGTGGTAACTCGCCGTACTATTTTCGAATTGCGTAAAGCTCGTGAACGTGCCCACATCCTAGAAGGTTTGGCGCTTGCACTAGCAAATATCGATGAAATCATCGACCTAATTCGTAAAGCACCAACGCCAGCAGAAGCGAAAGCAGGCCTTATCGCACGTGGTTGGGATCTTGGCAACGTAGCAGCAATGCTAGAGCGTGCTGGTACTGATGCTGCGCGTCCTGAGTGGCTAGAGCCTCAATACGGTATCCGTGACGGTCAGTACTTCCTGACAGAGCAACAAGCGCAAGCAATCCTAGATCTACGTCTTCACAAATTGACTGGTCTGGAACACGAAAAGATTCTGGCGGAATACAAAGAGCTTCTCGATGAAATCGCTGAGTTAATGCACATTCTTGCAAGCACTGAGCGTTTGATGAAAGTGATTCGTGAAGAGCTAGAAGCCGTTCGTGACGGTTTTGCTGATGAACGTCGCACTGAAATTACTGCAGCGAGCCATGACATTGACATGGAAGAGCTGATTGCTCGTGAAGACGTAGTAGTCACTCTGTCTCACGGCGGTTACGTTAAGTACCAAGTACTGAGCGACTACGAGTCACAGCGCCGTGGTGGTAAAGGTAAGAGCGCAACTAAGATGAAAGACGAAGACCATATTGAGCGTCTTCTAGTGGCGAATACCCACGACAACATCCTGTGTTTCTCTACGCGTGGTAAAACTTACCGCTTGAAAGTTTACCAATTACCGCTTGCGAGCCGCACTGCTCGTGGTAAGCCTATCGTTAACATCCTTCCTCTGGAAGATGGTGAGCGTATCACGGCTATCCTGCGTGTAGATGAGTTCTCTGAAGATAAGTTCATCTTCATGGCGACGGGTGACGGTACAGTTAAGAAGACACCACTGAACCAGTTTGCCAACGTTCGTTCAAACGGCCTTATCGCCGTTAACCTGCGTGATGATGATTCGCTGATCGGTGTTGATATCACCAATGGTGACAGCGACATCATGCTGTTCTCTAAAGCAGGTAAAGTTGTTCGCTTCAGCGAAGATAAAGTACGTGCTATGGGTCGTACTGCTGCTGGTGTTCGCGGTATAAAGTTGGGTGAAGATGACCAAGTTGTGTCTCTAATTGTTCCTTCAAACGAAGGTGACATCCTGACTGTGACCGAAAATGGCTATGGTAAACGTACCGAGCTTGCCGAGTACCCAACTAAGGGTCGTGCAACGCAAGGTGTAGTATCTATCAAAGTTTCTGAACGTAACGGACCTGTGGTTGGTGCGGTACAAGTAGAAGAAGGCGACGAGATGATGATGATCACCGACGCTGGTACTCTTGTTCGTACTCGTGTAGCAGAAGTTAGTCAGGTTGGTCGTAACACTCAAGGTGTCACACTGATCAGAACTGCAGAAGATGAAACAGTAGTAGGCCTGCAACGCATTGATGAAATTGAAGACGCTGATTTACCAGAAGGTGAAGAAGGCGAATCAACGGAACCAAGTGCAGAGCAACAAGCTCCTGAAGCTCCTGCTGCGGAAGATAGCGAAGATTAATCTTTAATTCTGCATCTCTTCTAACTAAAAGCCGAGTATTTTACTCGGCTTTTTAGTGCCTACCCTAAAATCCACCAAATATATTGTTCTTGTTGGTATTAACTCACACGAATATAACGAGTGTCTTTGATTTTAATAAATGAGAGATATAGTTACTGCTTATATTCTGTTGCTACTTATATGTTTCTCATTATCTGAGGTTTTAATATAAATCCTCGTGCGTATTCGAAACCGATTAACTCGAGCTCGTCTCATGTATAACGGCGTTTGTATAGAGTCGGTGTATATAGTGTTAAAGTTATTGCATATTGCGTGGTCGTCTTTATAGCCAAATAACTTCTAAGTGTTTGGTTCGGTGAGAATGAACCGAACCTCAGGTGTGATAAGGCCTCATTATGGCAATTGGTAGCTTCATATATATGAGAGTGGATGAGTTAGAGGGGAATTAGCCTACGTCGAAGAACATGATATGTCGGTGAATGATTTCAGCTTTTAATCATTGGCTAGAATAAAGACAAGTCAAATTAGTGTTAGTTGTGTGACTGTAATTCCATAATTTGAAACAATCTGTGAAAATAACAAGTAGAGTGTTATTCTTTCTTAAGATTTCGAAGGCTCCAGCATATATAAAATGAAAACGTTAAGCTGGGTACGTAATAAAAGATCTCAATAGGTAAACGAGTGGATTCAGTTATATCGCAGTTAAGAAAGGACTTTCATGCGCATATTCGCGCTATGCAGGCACTAAGATTGCCACAAGTTACTTCAACTCTCGCCGTTTTGACCGACGAAGAAATTCAAGAACTCGAAACCGTATGGGTAGAGTTTGCCGTCTGGAAGCGTCGTCAAACACATTAATCCACTTTTTTACACTCGCATTTATCAACCCCAGGCAAAATTTGTCTGGGGTTTTTTTACAGCCAACATATCTAAATAGTTGTTTGATATAAGTGACACTACCTATGTTTTTATTTGATTAATTTAGATTGATAGTCTAACTTTAATTTAGATAGTTTGATTGAGTTTTGTATGGAACATTTTTACCACCTTGTAGCAACAAGTCGATCAATAGAAATTGGTGATATTGAGTTAGGTGATTCATCAGGCTCATTAAACTTCACTGTGAGTAAGCCTATGCGCTTTGATGGCGTTAATCTATTATTCTCCTCTAGTGGTGAGCCAGAGTTCTATGCCAATGCGTATATTATGAGCCGTCGCATTGTTGAAGGGGTTAAAGATACGGAGCCAACTTCGTATGCTCTGCTTCGCTTTTTTCGTTATTTAGGGAAGAACAACCTCAATTGGAATGATGAAAATAAAGAGCTTGAGCGTTATCCCATTTATCTGTTCAGAAACTATTTAGACAATCAGATTGCTAAAGGAAACATGCGCCGAAGCGTTGGGGCATCGACCTTATCTGTCATTCGAAGATTCTATGTATTTTGTTTACGTCATGGCTATGTGGAAAAGCTTCCGTTTGAGGTACATGGTCATAACAAGTACGGTCAAATGCTGACGGATATCACCATTAAGAGTCCTAAGCAAGAAACCGAACTTACCCCAATGAATGACTTAGACATAAAGCACATTCGAGACAATTGGCATCGTGCGGGAATTTCTGGTGAGTTTCGATTATTGGTGGCGACTGCAATTAATTCTGGCCTGAGAGCGATTGAGGTTGCGGATATAAAGCCTCGCCATTTCAAAGTACCCAAGGGCTTTAAGGGTAAAACCTACACCGATATCAAGATTGGTCCTTCTCATGGTTGTTATACCAAATACGGTAAAGACCGCACTATTTCGATGCCTGTTTGGTTAATGGAGCAAGTAACTCACTACTGTGAAAGTGAACGGTACAAGGAGCGTAAACGGCTCTACTTTTTCAATACAGGTGATGAAGATGCGCCTGTATTTATCACAAAGGAAGGGAATCGATTTAAAGAAGAGGGGCAACGGTCAAATTCCATTGATACGCTGTGGGGGCGATTAAGAAGTGCGATTAAGGAAAACAGCAATCCTCACTTCGACCATGATTTCCATGATACGAGAGCGACTTATGCGGCGAATAAGCTCGACCTCTTGCTCAATATACCCGACTTGAGAACGACAGAGGCGCTGAAACTACTGAAAGATGAACTTGGACACAGGGACTTATCTGTGACTATGCGTTATTTAACGCATTGGGAAGGCAACCCAACCAAGAACCAAGTGCCTGAGTTAATGATGGCGCTATTGGAAGAGGAACACATCATATGACGGAGAACTTCGACTCAGATAAGCCTGATAACGTTCGTACCTATCGCTCAATTTCAACCGATGAAATGCAATCAGACAACCCACTGTCCAAGATTCATCAATGGAAATATATCTGGGTAAATGGTGATGGCTCAAACTGCACATGCGACTTCAAAGACTGGCTGAAATACAGCACTAAGCAGCATGTTGCTCTGCTGATTTCTAAATTTGAACAATCAGGTTGGGCAGAGTCGAGTAAGGCAGAGAACTTTAAGCAGATAGGTAAAATTTTAAAACACAGCTTCAATAGTCAACCCCATAAGAGAAAGTCAAAGGTTGAGTTCTCAGCAGAAACGTGTGTGAACTATATTCAGGCTGCATGGCTATCTCAGCGAACAACCGGTGTCGGATTGCATGGCAAGCCGATAAAAGCCAAAACTTTGGGGTCGGCAGCTTCAAACTATAACTCAATCCTAAAAAAGTTTGGTTTTGGACAGATACCCAAAGCAGCCCGAAACCTTGATACCAATGGTGCATCGTTAGATTCCAATAACTACACCAAGAAAGAGTTAAAGCGCATCGTTCGCGCACTGTTGTCGGATAGAAAATTACTCTACAAAGAGTATTTAGATGAGGCCAGCAGCGAATATAAGCGTGAAATTGCATTTAATCGTCTGATATCCAATGCGGTGTTCCTCTATGTGTATTACACCGCAGTGGGAAAAACAGAAGCGCTGAATACCTTTGTGGTAGAAGATGGTTGGAGTGTTGATAAGGCAGGCGGCAACCGAATCTCGGTAAAAGGCTTGAAAAGCCGTGGCTACAAAGAAGAGCCTCGTTCATTTACCCCAAGGGCTGTCTCGAAAACCTTTTTTGAAGAACACTTCGAATTGTCGAAGCTGAACGCTGTTGATTTGGGGTTAGATAAGCATTATTTGTTTAGACGACGCAATGGCAAGATGCCAACTGGTTACAATCTCAAGGACTACATTACGGGTCTAATGACACGCTCAGTTTTACTGCAAACAGTGGAAGCGGCAAATCCAGATTTTTCCTTAAACTGTGAGCGTTTGAAGTCATCCGTTAAGCAGTACGCAGAAGAAAAACTGGGGCGACAAGGCGCGATGGAGAGCAGTCGTAATTCATCGGAAAGCACATGGAATAATTCAGACTACAGCAAGAATTCAAAAGCAGTCGCACATCGTGAATTGGCTTTTGGAGCAGCCACACTCTTTGCGCTGGGCAGTAACCCAACTGGAGGGGTTACTGCCGCGATAGCAACAACAAAGGCGCAGCGTTGTGAGGTTTTGTCTAGTGAGGAAGTCGATGCGCTTAGGGCGTCTTCTTGTATGCCTGTGGACGACATTGCTAACGGAGGGGTATGTAAAGGTGAAGATGTTCCGCAAAAACGTGAGTTTCAAAAAAGCAATCTAGAAACGGGATTGTTAGATGATGACGATGTGAAAAATACTTCTTGTGGCTATGTCATCAAATGCTTTATGTGCCGAAATTTTGCTGTTGTTGATGAGGTGCATGACATCTGGCGTTTGCTGTCATTTGAGCTTCGTCTCAACGAGGCGGTTACAGCCCATAAAAGCCTTGACCACTTCCTCAAGAATTTCAGCGAGGTGAAGTCAGCGATTCGAGACATAAAGAAACGCTTCAAGAAAAGAAACCTCAAGGCAGCGGAAAAATATCTAGAGCGCCAAGGTTGCCATCCTCTTTGGGATGAAGATTCTATTCAAGATATTTTTAAGGGGTAAGCATGTACAGCATTAGCCATGACCACGCATTGTTTGAAAAATACGCTTTGCCTATTGACGAAGCTTACCCCATGCCGACGGCAAGAACTGTAGTCAGCGTAAAGCGAGATGGCAGCCCTGCTTCTTACTTTGAAGATGATGCTTGGGATTTTAATGACCTGTTCAATACCAAGAACGAGGTAAAATCGAACTACACCTTAAAATTCCAAGCCCAAAAGCATAATCCCAAACTGCTTTTAGAGTTTAAACAGCGAATGTATTGGTTGATATGGGGTGGCAAAGAAACTTTGCTGAGTATGGAGGGGAAAACCTTTAGGAAGCTGGAGCAGATTAGGAGCATACAGACAAATGTCGACTTACTACTGAGAGTATTTGCGAATACTTCCATTAACGTTTTTTCTTATATCTCAAGTGACATTGTATTTTCGCAAATCAAAGAGTCACTGCGTGGGGCGAGTGAAAAAGTTATTGTAAAAAAACTGGACGCTCTCAGTGTACTCACGCAGGTTAATTCCCATTTTCCAGAGAGCGCTAGGTTTCAGATTCCCTACCAAGAAGGCGAGACTGCAAGAAAAGTTGCTAAGAAATATGCCGCTTATGGTAGAGGGCACTATCCTACTGTCATCCCCGTTATTTACGAACAATATCTTTGCCGTTTAATTCAGGATGTGGAGTCTGCCTACCGAGATTTCTTAGGCGGTCGAGACCTCGAAGCGGATGTGGAGGCAGAGTATCGTTCATTACAGACTGAGCATGATATCGAACAAGACATCGAAACTCTGTATCAGGAACTCATTGTCGAAATTGAGGTCGAGGAAAAAGCAAAAAGCAAAGGTATTTCTCTTCAAGAGGTGCTTGATGACTATCGTGATAAAGCCAAGGACGAAGTTGAGTCTATCTATCGCAGTAAAGCCCATAGAGGCGTTATTGATACCTATAAGAAAGATAATATTTTACTGGATGTTAAAGCGTATGCCCAATCAAAAGGGTTGACTGAAAAGCAAGCCACTAAAGCTTTTAGAATGATTGAAGGGGCGTGTTTTGGCACTTGTTCGGCATTCACGGGAATGAGGGTGAGTGAATTAACCCAGATTGATGGTGACTCATACAAAGAGGTTGATATTGATGGCGTTAAGCTCTGCACAATGCGTTCTTGGACGGATAAGTTGGAAAAGCTAAGTCGTGAAGATACATGGGCGTGTGCGCCAATCTGTGAGAAAGCGTTATTAATATTAACGGTGCTCAATGATAAATATCGTTCTGTTTCTGGTGATATTCACCTCTCACCACGTTTTTCGTTCAAAGGAAAAGGATGTACAGGTGATACTATTAACCGTCAGTTAAAAGATCTTCAACTCAATACTAAGAATTTAGGCCATCTTTTCTACGATTACAGTCTTCATATCGATATTTGTTACCTTCCAGAAGATATGGATGAAGTTTTTAACCTGTTAAATCCCATCGTCCACAAGAAGTATTATCCAATACAGAAAAATGGTCGTGGAGAATTGTACTGGCGTTTTAATCCCCACTCGTTAAGACGGACATTTGCTCATTTTGTGGTTGGTCATGGATTGGTTTCATTAGCCTCGTTGAAGCATCAATTTAAGCATATACACCTTGCGATGACAGCTATTTACGCAAGTCATTCAGAGGTTCTAACATTACTCGGCATTCAAAATCCAGCCGAAATTAAAGAGAAAATCCAAGAGAAAGAAATAGAATCTCACTCTGAGTACCTTAAGGACATGATTGAGCATCCAGAAGAGCAATCAGGTGGCTTCATGAAGTTCATGAGTGGGGAGCCTATGGTGGTTGGTGACGCTAGGTTTAATCAGTTGGTTGAAGACACGAAAGGCGGAAACAAATCGACAGGGTTTGGCACTTGTTTTTCTGGTGAGCTATGTAGCATGGGGCATTTGTTTGAGCCATCTAAATGCGTAGGCAGGGACTGTGAGAACCTGAATGTAAACAAGGCTGAAGCAGAAAACTGGGTGATAAGGCGAGAGAGATGTATTAAAAAAATTGAAAAAATGAAAGAAATGGAAATGTTCAACCGTAGCTCACTCGCTACGCAACTAAGTGATATTAGGGCTGCGGAAAAAGTGATGGCTGACCACAACATTCAATTTGAAAAATATCGAGTAGAGGCTCTGTAATGGCGACGGTGGCAACAAAGCTAGAGAATGCGTTTAAAGCGCTTTTGAAAGAAGGCAAAAAAATCAGTCCTTATGCTGTTGAAAGGCGAGCAGGCGTTTCTAATGGGTCATTGAAGAATCATATTGTCCTGCTTGAGAAGGTGTTAGCAGAGAAAGATAAGTATACCACTGACCCTAGCAATGTAGGGGTTGTAAAGGCTGAAGCTAATAAAGCTAAAGCAAAGGTTTCAAAGGATAAGTACCAAGAGATTTTGAATAAAAATGAAAAGCTTCGAGCTGAGAACGAGCAGTTCAAAGATGAGCTGAAGGTGATGGCGGATAAAGTCGCACAGATGACTTGGGAGTTGCACCGCTACAAAACCAAAACACGCAAAGACTCAACAAACGTACATAACTTGAAAGCATAAATTGAAGAACGGTGTGTAGGAGGGGAATGTGATTACCAAGGGAGCCTGACGGGATAAATCCCAAGCGACTTTGTCGTTCACCTTTAAGTCTAGCCCACAGGCTAGACTTCTTTATTTAATGCCGCTGAGCGTTGTATTCTCAGCGCTCTGGTATTTAGTGCCTCGCGCTTCCAGATATTTCGTATCGTGCAACTGCTGACGGTGATGTTGTACTCCTTCTTTAGTATGGTTCTCAACTGTACTGAGGTTTGATACGGATTGTTTAAGGTCAGCTCGATAATTTTGTGTTCGGTTTCTTCAGGTATGCTGTTTTTGCTGCGGTGCAGCGGTTTGTTAATGCGCTTAAGGCCAAGGATGCCTTCCTCGGCTAATACCTTTTGATAGTTGTAGATACTTCGGCGCGAGCAACCAGTGAGCCGAGCGGCTTCCGTCGCATTACCCAGACGGTCGGCAAGCTCGATGACATCCAACTTGCGCTGGACTTCCATCCCATACTCACTCGCTCTTGGTGGTTCTTCTAACTCGGTAATATGCAGTTTTCGGTGACCAAAATAGACTGAGAATGCACCATCGAACTGACAGCGTATTTCCAGTTTCTGATTGACGATGGAGTGCCTTATGGGCGAGTCGATGAGATACATTTTATTGTTATAACTGAAGGTATGATCTCGGCGAACCTTGCGATATTCCTTGTGAACACAGACCGTATCAAGGTTGATGTGTTCAGGGACAACCTTGAACGCCGACCTCGGGTTCTTCGCCTGCACCGCGATTTTCTGTTGCCAGTACAGTGGAATGAATTGGTTTTGAAGATACTCGTTGGCGCTTTGAATATCGGTAATATGATGCAGCCGAAGCTCTGGAACCAGCCTGTCTTGGAACGTATCGAATGCCCGTTCGACACGTCCTTTGCCTTGGGGCGAATTCGCAAAGATGATTTCGATCCCTAGCTCTTCACAAGCGCGTTGCATCTGAGAGAAGTTACTGCGTTTTGGACCACCGAATATACCCGCTCTATCGACGTAGAGCGTCTTAAACAGACCTCGCTTTTCGATATACGCCTTCATGACTTTCATACAGCCTTCCGTGGTTTCGGAAGGGAAGAACTCGGCATGGATATCACTGGTCGCATCGTCGATGATGGCAATCAAGCATGAGCGATGCTCACCAAACCATTGATGCGGACTGCCGTCCATTTGCAGCATCAGTCCAGGCTGCTCCATTCGTTCCCTGTACTTTCTTACTCGGCTACGACGACGCTTGGCTCGCTTCACATGGTGGATAGCGTGCGCCCACTTTCGCAAAGTTTCCCGCTTGATGGTCAAGCCTTCGTTGACCGTGAGCAACTCGGCCAGATGCTGCAAATTGAAATCGAAGTACTTAGTTTGGATCAGTTGCTGAACCTGTCTTTTCAGTGAATCAGGGGTTTTATTGACAGGCTCACGTCCTTTATTGCCATGAACAACAAAGCGTATGCCTTTACGCCGATAGCGGTGGAGATAACGCTCTATGGTACGACGGGATTTATTGAGGAGTTTGGCAGCACTGTGAATGCTGATCTTACCTTGAGTGACTTTAGCGATCACATCAACAGTAAGCTGGGAGCGAGAGTCCATGATGATCATCCTTACTAACCCCTGAATGGTGATTTGACCTATTCAAAGGGTTAGGTATAGAAATGGATCCGTCATTTTCCCTTGGTAATTAGTTCACCGACAAAATCGGTTGGTAGTTAAGGTACGACAGAATCGCTTGGTGATCACAGTGTGTAGGAGGGGAATGTAACACGGAAATGCCCCAAACTGCGTTAGTGCAAGTACTCTTAGCATTTCTACTTGTTTGTCTTTGACTGAACTAATCTTATGCATTTAATATCATCGAATGCGCATATCGACATGTTGATGACTTTGGAGAGTGATTTGAAGCAATTTTTGGTTAATAGACAATGCTACTTAGATGAGTACACCGATTTAGAAAGAAAATCCCTGAGTTTGAGAAATATGCTCGTATGTGGATACCGTTAGTTGAACAGTTTGGAGGAGTCCATTATGACTATTTCTTACCGTTATAGGGTGCTAACAATATAGCGATGGCTCTATTCTCATTTTCATAACTAGCGGAATATGAAAAGCACCGACACGAATCCGCGCAAGATGAAGCGGTAAGGCAGCATTCAAATATGCAGAAGACACCGATTGTGTGCTGAGCTATGTGAGTATTCCGGAGCTATCCAGCCACCGATTCCGTTTTAAACCGGACACCATTTCCGGGATAAACCAGCCATTTTTCCACTAACTCCGGAATCACTGTCCGGTTGAGCGGAAACCCTGGCCGGTTACTCCAGAATATCCCTCTTTTCTCTTTTAAATCAATAACTCACTGTTCTTGTTATGCATCTTAACGTAGCAAGGAAGTGATAATGCCGAAAAAGAGAACATCTATGACAAACATTAAAGAGGTATTACGCCTTAAATATGAGTGCAATCTATCGACCAGAAAGATAGTTTCCTGCACGAAAGTCAGTCGCTCGACGGTCTCAGAAATACTGACCCGCTTTGAACAAAGCGCAATGAGCTGGCCACTTCCCGAAAACTGCTCATATACCGAACTGGCTCAGACTCTCTACCGTGACAAAACAACCAGCAACACAAAGGTGATGCCGGACTTCGCTCAGTGTTTTGTCGAACTGAAACGTAAAGGCATGAGCAAACATCTTCTGTGGGAAGAGTATCTGGCTGAATATCAGGAGAGAGCCTATCGTTACACCCAGTTCTGCGAGCATTACACTCGTTGGTTAAAGAAGCAGAAAAGCAGTATGCGTCAGAGCCACCTGGCCGGTGACAAACTGTTCATCGACTACTGTGGGCCAACCATCCCAGTGGTGAACCCTGAAACCGGAAAAATCCGCAACGCTCAGATCTTCGTGGCGACGTTAGGCGCTTCCAACTACACCTATGTCGAGGTCTGTGAAAGCCAGCGGCTAGAACACTGGCTGGAAGCTCATGCCTATGCCTTTGAACATTTCGGCGGTGTGTCGGCGCTTCTTGTGCCTGACAACCTAAAAGCAGCCTTCACCAAAACGGATTGCTACGAACCCAAGCTCAACGATAGTTACCGCAAGCTGGCTTAACATTACCGCACAGCGGTTATGCCAGCACGTCCCCTTATAGTCCCAAAGGTAAAGCAAAGGCAGAGAATGCCGTCCTTATCGTTGAGCGTTGGATCATGATGCGTCGTCATCGAATCTTCCATACCTTCAATTGGTTCGGATCTTCATCGATGTTTACCCGCTCAATCAATTGTGAGTTCAGCCCTTAAAGTGGGTGGGTGATATTACAAATCAACCTCGAAGCTGCATATTATAAATTTTCGCAACCAGCCAACCCAATATACCAGCTAGAAAAGCCCATAAAATTCCTCCTATAACTACACCAAATGTAGATATGTGCCATCCCATGGTATTCCAATCAGTATGTAACATATTGCCCGTAATATTTGACATCATTGTTGGCAATATAATTACCAGTACGGAGCAAATAATCCATATCAGGCCAAATGCTGCCGCACAAGCGACGGCAAGTGCATTTTCACGAACTTTCATCATACCTCTCCTTAAACCGACCAGTATGTATTAGCCTCAATCAGAGTTAGTTCTCCGTGAAAGTGAAGCGGTTAGTGCTATTTATTCTTCTTGTGAGTCTTCGGAGGCATTGAGTGACAACTCCAAGGCTCGTGTTTCGCGTTGTCCCTAACATTTTGGTCAACAAACTTGTAGTAACTCTCTTTAGTTTTTGTCCACCAATCATCATGAACATCAGCACCATGCTTTTTAATGAGTTCTTCAATCCCATCAAGATTGATATTTACAGCGTCATACGCGAGATGTATCTCACCATCTTTTATGTTGTAACTCACTTCATCAATACCAAATACACGGTCTATTTCTTCAATGAGAGCATCGCAATTTATTTTGGTAACATTACTTAACCTCAGATTGCGCACTACTAAGTTCTGCTCTCTGACACCAACTCTATGATCTAAATCGCTCATTTTTTTATCTCCTAATGTGAATGAGAATATTTCTATCACTTTTGATTCATGCTTTTTACTTTCTTAGTTTTTTTGAAATTTGGAATCCAACTTGAGGTTGTGTTCATATAGTCACGGTACTTTGCTCCGAACTCAGAAATAGCATAAGCCTCTTCACGCCTAGCAAGTTTTACATATACAACTACTAAAATTGGAAACATCACAAGTGTGGGAATCGTCGGCCACTGCAACAAAAAGCCGAACATGATGAGAATAAATGCTACGTATTGGGGATGACGGCATCTTGTATACCATCCTGTAGTCGCAAGTTGATGTTGCTTTTGTGCGTGATGAAGTACGTTCCACGCTGATGACAAGATAAAGAAGCCAGTAACGATAAACACCATGCTTGCAATGTGGAACAGATCCCAATGAGCATCGCCTTCAAAACCAAAGAAGGTATGCAATAAGTGCCCATTTTCGTGTGCGTAGAAATTTACTTCTGGGTAATTTTTAGTCAGCCATCCAGACAAGAAATAGATAGTTAATGGAAAACCATACATTTCAGTAAATAGGGCAACTATGAACGCAGAAAATGCACCAAGACTTCGCCAGTCAGTTGATGTTTTGGGTTTGACAAAACTAAAAGCAAAAAAGATAAAAATCGCTGAGTTTAGTATCACCATTGACCATAGGCCATAATCATAGGTCTCATTCATGGTTGTTCTCCTTTTTGTGCGATGTTTTACGTCCTTCTTCTAGTCCTTGTATGTAGCCATCGCGGTAGGCTGCGTTCTTTTCACTCAGTTCTTGAAAGTTCTCTTTCTTATCATGTTCAGTTGTGTGTGAATGATTGTGTCCATCCTTGCCATGGCTGCTGTGCATAAATACGTGCATCAAAGGACATAACAATAAAATTAAATAGGGAAGAAATGGCAGGACATGTTGCCCATGTTCAAACACCAAGAAGTAAGTTGCTGTGGCAATCAGTGCCAGAGCAGCCCAGCCTGTCGGCGTTGACCAAAATTTAGGGCTTTCATTTTTCATGTTGAACTCCTACTGGCTGTAAGTTGTAAGCATACGTTTATCTAAACCACCTTTAAGACACCGCGATACATCTGCATTTGACAATGAAATTCGTAGTCACCGGGAGATAAGCTAGGCAGTGTTATTGATGTTTCAGAATTAAGTTTAAGCTGTTCACTTATTTCTAATGATGGAATTAGCAGAGTCTCAGAACAGGGTGTTTGATCTTTGCGTAAAAATTTAAGTGAAATAGGTTGATTGGAGTTCAATTGAATTGATGATGGCGAATAGACCCCATCCTTCACTTCAATTACCACTTCATTGTTTTTAACAATAGTTTTAGTAGGTTTGTATAACCAGAACCACCAAACAATAAGCGCGATTAATGCTAAGCCGGATAAATTAATCACCATCATAGAGATTCTCCTTAGTGGTCTTTGGCTTTAAATAAACGTAGTCGATTGGCATTTGACACCACAGTTAATGACGAAAACGCCATTGCCGCCCCCGCAATGACAGGACTCAGTAGGATGCCAAAGAAGGGGTAAAGAATACCTGCTGCAAAAGGGACTCCCGCTACGTTATATACAAACGCACCAAACAAGTTTTGCTTGATGTTTTGCAGTGTCGCTTTACTCACTGCTATCGCATCAGCGAGCCCGTGAAGAGAGCCACGCATTAGGGTTATATCTGCGCTTTCAATCGCTACGTCTGTACCTGTGCCTATTGCAAAGCCTACGTCGGCTAATGCCAGAGCTGGGGCATCGTTGATACCATCGCCTGTCATACCAACGATTTCTCCACTGTTTTGAAGTTCTTGAACCTTGTTGGCTTTATCCTCAGGAAGCACTTCTGCTAAAAATTCGTTAATCCCTGCTTTTTTAGCCACAGCCGCAGCAGTTTCCTTGTTGTCACCTGTTAACATGATGACCCGTATTCCATTTGCCTGAAGTCGCTTGATCGCTGAAATAGAATCAGACTTAATCGGATCGGCAACGGCAATAATTGCTGCAAGCTCGCCATTGATAGCAAAGTACATGGGAGTTTTGGCTTCTTTGGCTAAGGATTGTGCCTGCTTTGTGTAGTTAGACAGGTCGATACCTTTTGTTTTCATTAGTTTATCGTTGCCAAAAAATAAGATGTTACCTTCACAGGTTGCTTCTACACCAAATCCCGTTATGGCGTTAAACGCTTCAATTTTTAGTAATTTAACCCCTTTTTCTAAAGCGCTTTCAACAATCGCTTGTGCGAGAGGATGCTCTGAGCCGCTTTCTAAACTAGCGGCAAGCTGCAACACGTTTTTTTCGTCTATAGCATGCGCTAAAACGATATCGGTTACTTTAGGTGCTCCTTCGGTAATCGTGCCTGTTTTATCTAAAATCATGGCAGTGATTTTAGAGGCGGTTTGTAGCGCTTCTCCGTTGCGAATGAGTACGCCTGCCTCTGCTGCTTTTCCAACCCCGACCATAACAGACATAGGCGTCGCTAAGCCTAGTGCACATGGACAAGCGATGATTAACACTGTGGTTGCAGAAACGATGGCAAAAGCAATCGCAGGCTCTGGCCCAAAGTTAAGCCATGCAAGAGCACTTAATATTGAAATGATCATCACCACAGGGACAAAATACGCTGAAATCACATCGGCTAATCGACCTATCGGTGGTTTGGAGTTTTGTGCTCGTTTCACCATATTAATGATTTGTGCCAGCGCAGTATCTTTGCCAACGCGTGTCGCTCTAAATAAAATCATGCCAGATTTGTTCAACGTACCGGCGACAACGTCGTCCTCTTTAACTTTTTCAACTGGCATAGGTTCACCGGTGAGCATTGATTCATCAATAGAAGTACGTCCTTCAAGTACAACACCATCGACAGGAATTTTTTCACCCGGTTTTACTTTCACTACATCGTTAAGTAAAACCTGCTTAATATCTATTTGAATTTCTTTGTTGTCACGAATGACGATCGCTGTTTTGGCTTGCAATCCGATAAGACGCTTGATGGCTTCTGAGGTTTTCCCTCTGGCTTTTATTTCGAGTGCTAAGCCTAAATTAATCAAACCGATGATCATGGCGGTGGCTTCAAAATAAACGTGCCGAGCCATCAGTGGAACGGCGTCGGGAACAAACACGACAACCATTGAATAAACCCATGCTGTACCTGTACCTAATGCGATCAGCGTATCCATATTGGCTGAGTGATTTTTAAAACTTTTCCACGCGCCTATGTAGAAATGCCTGCCGGAAAAGAACATCACTCCTAGCGTTAGCAGGCCAACGACTAACCATGACAACCTCTCTATATCGGTTTCAACTGTCATTTCACCGACAATAATGCTGTAGACCATCAAAGGGACACCGAGCGAAAGCGCAATAAAAGTATCTCGCATCAATTTTTTGTAATACGCCCAATCGGCAGCTTCTTTTTCATCAAGAGTATCTGTATCCGTAGTATCTTCGTCGAGAGGTTTAGCGTTGTACCCAACAGATTCTACAGCTTTGATCAATGATTGAGTATCCGCTGTACCAGATACCAGAACGGTTCTGTCTGCAAAGTTCATCTCTGCACTCTGAACGCCCGGTGTATGATTCAGTGCGGCTTCTATTTTGCCGACACAACTGGCACAACTCGCGCCTTCAATCAATAATTGTTGTTCCGTTAATTCTGTGATCATAGTTTTCTCCTTCTCTTAGCCTTACGAAGGTTTTTTTTTGGCTGGTACCAACTGTTTTTGGACAAAGCACCACACTAATCTGTGTCATTTTTTACCATCGTCTAAACCTAGGTCATATGCTCATTTGTAGTCTAGACCTATGTCTAAGGCACAGGTCAAGGCCTTACTTTACCGTAACTCTCCAACTGGCTTTGATTAATTCGACATGAAGCGCAGGTAGCCTTAGACGGTATTAACACCTCGTGATATGAAGTTTTATTTACGGAGTGGTGTCAGACTAAGTCATTTAAAATGACAAGTAACTGTCGCAAAAATGACAAAACCTTAATATGAGGCATCTGCGGATAAAATTTCGCACTAAAATGTGGATGCAGACCATATTTTGTAACTTAACGCTCAAATAAAAGTAACAAATAGCAAGAGCGACTGAATGCATATAAAGTGACACAGCTGTCTAACTTGATGTTTATTTCTATTGGGAAGTAATTGGAGAGCAAAAAATGCTGAGTCTACACTTAGCTTGAAATGAATAAGTACTAATACTCTAGCGTTCTCATCTGATCAATAATTATGAGAGCAATGATCGGTATCACCATTGAAACGGTTTAGAACGGGAGAACGATAAATGCACGACGATTCCGCTTATGGTTTTTGGCCGCTGGTGATATTGAATTCGGCTATCTTTATTTTCTTCGCTTTTAGTTTTACCAAGCCGAAAACGAAAACTGACTGGCGCAGTCTTGGGGCTTTTTCTGCCTTTATCATTGCGCTTTTTACCGAGATGTATGGATTCCCCAAATTACTATCGATTAAACGACTACAACTTATTAAGGATTATGCTATGAAAAATTCTATAAAAACACTGTGTTCCACCATCGTTGTTACCGCTGTAATGTCTTCAACAATCTTTGCTGAAAAAGTATATGCCCAAGCTGATGAAAACCAATCCATGGGCGGCACCATGATGATGGGAATGATGAGCCGCGAACAGATGGCAGATATGTCTGAGCATATGCAAAAAATGCTCAAAATTATGGACAAAATCAAAGGTGAAACCGATCCGGAAAAACGGTAGCAATTAATGCAGGAACATATGCAGGCCATGCAGATGATGAATAAATGTATGCCTATGCAAGACAGAATGAAAATGACTGAACATCAGGGTAAAGGCATGTCGGATAAAATGGGTGAGCCAGACATGATGAAGCGTATGGACATGATGGAAGAGCGCATGGGTATGATGCAAATGATGATGGGACAGATGATGGAGCATGAATCTGAAGCGAAAGATTAACAGCATTACTTTCCCTGTGTCTATTGACCTTCCCCTAAGGGAAGGGTTTATAAGTTCTCTTAGGTTGTGTCATAAACACAATTTTGTAAGGATACCTGAGAGGTTGTGATGCTAAAGCAGTTGCATACAATTTGGTTAACCGGACTCACACTGTTTGCTTTATTGCTCTCTAGTGTATCTGCCAGTGCTTCTCTTAATATGCCGCTCAAAAATAGGGGCGATTCTTTAACTGTATCGTCTCTTTCACATGATGAGCATTTAAAGGGTTTGTCATCACAACTCGAATCAATAACGACCGAAACAGATTGTCATGATTCAACCAATGTTATGAATCTAGAGCATCAGTGCTACCCTTCGAGCTGTGCAGCTAGCGCTCTGCTGATTTCTCAAGTCATCATTACAAACTATCAAACACCCCAACGTATCCCTTTCTTCAGGGAAACTGCTGAGTATATCAACTCGGTAACAGGCAATTTGTATCACCCTCCAATAGTCTGATTCCTTCTTAACGGTTAATTCCCTCGTCAACAGTGGCTTTGACATGCTTATCTTGCATGAAGTTTGTCTGTATGACCTGCTCAATTTCGTTATTAGCTAACGAGCATTTTTGCAGTATCTATCAACTCGAAAAGGAAAATCATCAGTGAATATTCGAAAACCTTTAGCTTTCTTTGCTGCCTTGCTACTTGGGTTGAATTCGGTCACAGCATTCGCTCATGAAGGTATGCATGACCCAGAGAGGGACTCTGGTTTGAAAGAAGTGAACCAAGACGCACCAGCATTAGCACTGGATTCTGCTGAATTTAAACAAGCCCAAAACCTTTTTCGTACGGTTGGTGGCTATGGATGCACCGCATGCCATGGTCTGTTTGCTCAAGGGGGCGGTAACGTGGGGGGAAATATAAGAGACCATTCACTAAGCCAGATAAATTATGCCCTTCAGAATGAGCCAACAATGAAGCTACTGAATAATGCGCTTAGCGATGGAGATAAATATGCTCTGGTTGGATATCTCAAAGCTTTGGGTAGATTGGAACTCATTGAGTGGACGATTGATGGAGAGGTTTCATACACCAAGGTGGGAAATTGATAAAGAATCAGATAATCAACTGGTTATATTCAACAAAACTTTTGACTCTATCGATTTGTCTTTGATGCCGATTGGTAATATTCACACACTTTCAATCGAACCCTATGCAACAGAATCGTATACGTGGAAAGTACCGCCCGGTGAATACAGATTGCAATACAACCAGCATGTTCTTGATATGTCCTTCAGGTTCTGAATAAAAGGAAAATTTACGATAGTCTCTTGACCTATGTGTTGCACACAGGTTTTAAACTCAAAATAGAAACATAGATAAAGATGTAAGGAGTTCATTATGAGTTGTTGTAATAAAGCGCCCAATGGCGGAACCAGTGACCCTAAATTATTGTTGAAAGTGACTTTAGGTATGTTAGCAGTCATTGTGTTGTTAGTTTTTTTATTTGGTTGATTATCCTTAGGAATTTTGTGTTATCTCACTATTTAGTTGCCATTCGGAGGGTTAAGTATGCTGACAACTGAAATTGCCCGGACAGTCGGGGTTACTGCGGAAACGGTTCGCTTTTATACCAGAAAAGGACTGATCTCTGCGACGAAAGACCCAAGTAACGGCTATAAAATTTACCCACCGAGTGCTGTGGATAGATTGCGGTTTATTAGTCATGCACGAAGTATTGGCTTTAGCTTAAGCCAGATTGAAGAGATCATAGAATACTCTCAGCAAGGAAATTCTCCCTGTCCAAAAGTGCGGAAAATGCTGAGTGATAAAATTTCTGAGACACAACAAAAAATTAAAGAATATCAGATGCACCTGGCTGTTATGGAAGAAACTTATTCCGAGTGGGTGGATGAACCAGACATGACTCCTGACGGGAAGGCAATATGCTGCCTGATTGAAGACTGGTCAGATAAACATCCATCTATTACCTCTCGGGAGGAAAAAAATGAAGGTTAAAGAATATTCTCTTGCGTTATCAGGTGTCAGTTGCGGCAATTGTGTTACAAAGATCGTTTCCGCTTTAAGGGAAAGCGATCCTGATATCTCGCTGGTTATTAATAATAGTAAAGATAAAACAGATCTTATTACCACATTGGAACCAGAAAACGCGATACAAATTATTTCCAGCACTGGATATGCTGCGACTTTGCCCGTAATTCACCAATACGAAACAACATTGGCTAGCGTTTCTTGCCAAAACTGCGTTAAAAAAATTACGTCTGGCATTAGAGATGTTGATAATAACGCTAATGTGTCAGTGGACATTTTGGCTCAGCGGTTAGTTGTCAATAGCCATGTCAGTGACTCTGAGGTGGAACGTATTTTACTGGAGTTAGGATACAGTGGCCTAAACGAAGAGCGGAATACCGCCGTTCGCGATGTGACTGAAGCTAATACGACCAGTGATGATATGGATTTATTGGCTCAAAAACAGACGGTGAATCTGGCTTTAGAGGGAGTGACATGCGCCAGTTGTGTTAATACCATTGAGGGGGCTCTGACAAATCTGGAAGGTGTCGAATCGGTGGATGTCAACTTTGCTAACCGTACAGCGACCATTCAGTCTCATCAATCAACACTATCACTTATTCAGGCGATTCAGGCGGTTGGTTACGATGCCAGTGAAATCGTTGATGCTGATGAGGCGGAAGATATCAAAGCAGAGCAGGAAGCCCAAGAGTATCGGTTTAAAATCAGGCAAAGTATTATCGGTCTGGGACTGGGTATTCCATTGATGGGTTATGGCCTGCTGGGTGGCCCTATGAATGTAAATACCTTCTCAGAGCAAGCTCTCTGGCTTGGTATCGGTTTGTTGACATTGGTTATTTTGTGGCGAGCCGGCAAGCATTTTTTAAGGGAGCCTGGAAAGCGTTCTTAAATCGTAACGCCAACATGGATACCCTTATTGCACTCGGCACTGGGACGGCCTGGCTCTATTCAATGGTGGTAGTTTTAGGACCTCAATGGTTACCTGAAAGTGCCAGACACCTCTATTTTGAGGCGACCGCAATGATAATCGGTTTGATCAACCTTGGGCAAGCGCTTGAGGTTCGGGCCAGAGGCAGAACGTCTCAGGCTATCAGACGGTTACTTGATCTGAGAGTAAAAACTGCGGTGGTGATTCGTGACGGACAAGATGTCTCCGTTCCTGTCGAACAGGTGATGCGGGGTGACAAGATCCGGGTAAGAGCAGGTGAGAAAATTCCTGTGGACGGTGTGGTCACTGATGGGCGTACGACGATAGATGAGTCTATGTTAACCGGGGAACCAATTCCCATAGAGAAGCAAACGGGCAGCCAGGTATCCGCAGGCACCATAAACGGTCAGGGAAGTTTTGTGTTTGAAGCGCAAAAGGTAGGTAGTGACACTGTTCTTGCCCAGATTATCAGCATGGTCTCCAATGCGCAGAACTCGAAACCTCCTATTAGTCACTTAGCCGACAAGGTTTCTGCCGTTTTTGTACCAACAGTTATGATCTTATCTATTATGACTGCTTTGATGTGGTACAACGTTGGTCCGCAGCCAACGCTGGCCTATATGATTGTTGCCGCAACCTCAGTACTTATTATCGCTTGTCCCTGCGCTCTCGGGCTAGCGACGCCAATATCTACCATGATTGGAGTTGGGAAGGCGGCAGAGTTTGGAGGTTTGATCCGCAACGGAGAAGCCTTACAGCGGGCAAGTGAATTGGATGTTGTCGTATTGGATAAAACCGGGACCATCACACAGGGTAAACCTGAGGTCACAAACTTCCGTGTCTTTTCGGGTGAAGAAAATATTTTGTCGCTGGTTGAGACTTTGGAAAAAGGCTCTAACCACCCATTGGCTCAGGCATTAACCAGCTATGCGCAACTCCACGCTCAATCTGGAGAGTCACCACAAGTATCCGAGTTTGAGTCCTTAACCGGTATGGGAGTGCAGGCTCACTACAACGGGAAAAGATTGCTCCTTGGTAACGATAAGCTTATGCATCGGTTTGGACTGAAAACAGAGACCGTGAGTGAATACGCCATCCAGTGGGAACAAGATGCAAATACTGTGGTGTACTTTGCTTTAGATAACGATATTCAGGCTCTTTTTGGTATCAGCGATCCTATAAGAGAAGATGCCCGAAGTGCGATTGATCGTTTCCACAAACAAGGTATTCATGTCGTCATGCTAACCGGAGATAACGAAAATACGGCTAGGGCGGTTGCGAGCTTGTCAAATGTTGACGAGTTTTACGCAGGGCTAATGCCAGAGGATAAGCTTCGCTGGATTAAAGAGTTTCAGGCACAGGGAAAAGTTGTCGGCATGGTTGGCGATGGGATCAATGACGCTCCGGCACTTGCTCAGTCCGACGTTGGGTTTGCTATCGGAAGCGGCACCGATGTTGCCATTGAGAGTGCGGATATCACTCTGATGCGGAGCTCTCTGCATGGTATTTCAGATGTTATAGGGATCAGCAGTGCAACGATGACGAATATCAAACAGAACCTCTGGGGGGCGTTCATTTACAACTCCCTGGGTATACCGGTCGCAGCAGGATTACTATTTCCATTTACGGGCTGGCTTCTAAGCCCAATCATTGCAGGAGCAGCTATGTCGCTGTCATCTGTTACGGTCGTCACTAACGCAAACCGGTTACGCTTATACAAGCCTGGCCGTTCTATCGGTAATAAATAGGAGGTTGATATGTGGGTGAACGTAATAGGTCTTACAGCCATTGTACTGATCATCTGGTGGTTTTGGGGGAAAGAACTCGGCAGAAAATGACGATATTGTCATCATTACAGTCCGGTTACTGACAGGTACGGTAGATTAAGATCAGCATTAGATAGACAGAGTAAGTAATTTGGAGAAAGTTATGAAAGCTAACAACAAAAATCACAGTTGCCATTCGGAACATGGCGCGCACAAAGGCCATGGTTGGATGATGCTTTTATGTGTTTTGCTGATGGTCGGAATACCGTTCCTGGTTCTCTCCTCAACCATGAGTTCGTTTAGTCCGTCTCTGCTTGGTACTGCACTTGTGCCTCTGATTTTATGTTTGGTCATGCACGGGGTGATGATGAAATTTATGATGCCAGGAAGTACAAAAGATCAGGATGCTTCTCAAGAACCGCAGGATAAGAAAGAGGTGCAAATGGTAGAAGATAAAACGAATGATGGTGGTCGATTTAGCGCTTGATTTATCTCATTCAAAGCAACGAATCAGGAAACCAAGATTTCTAAGTCTTTTGATAACGCCGTACAACTTTAAATTTAAAAAAGAGAATAAGGATTGAATAATGAAAACTGTTCTTACAACAATGCTGATCGGTAGCCTTATTTCTGCACCAGTATTTGCACAGGATATGGTAAAAGACAGCGCAACCGAAGGTTCGCATAATCAACACCACAGTTCAGAGAGTAATACGACTTCATCTGCTGAGATGCCCATGATGGATATGATGCAGAACATGGAAAATCACCAGCAGATGATGACGCAAATGCATGCCATGATGACTGAAATGCATCAGATGATGTCGGAGAAAGGTTGCGACAAAGCAATGGGAACAAATATGATGGAAAAAGAAAGCTAGTTACCGATTCCGTACACAATTTCTCTTTATCTACTTTAAATTTAGCTCGTGCTTATGGCCGGGCTTTTTTCTTTTTTTTCAAAATTTTAATTGATTTTTAGCATGATATAGATCATCTGAATATTTTGTAACTTCATGTATAACTATCTGATGTGTCGAATGTTTGCTGGATTAATATAAATGTTTAATAACTTGAAACTTGGTCAAAAGATAGGCCTGGGTTTTGCGACTCTTATGGTATTTCTTTCCATTATAGTGATGATGAGTATTTTCACGCTGAATAAGGCTGATTTGGGTATAGAATCGTATAGTCGCCTTAGTGAAGTGTCTGACTTTAGTTATCATATTCGAAATAAATTGATTGAAGTGAAAGAAGATACACGAGCGTACTTATTGTCAAATAGTGATACAGACATTCAACGCTACAACAAACATATCTCGGAGTTGGACAAAGCCCTTCAGATGCACTTACCCTCATTCGACATGAAAAATGCAAAAGTGCTTAACGACATATCAAATAAACTGCATCAATATGATGAAATATTTTCAGATGTAATCAACCAAACAAAACAGAGAAGCGATGTTTTGAATGGTGTCCTTGAACGGAGTGGTGAGCATATGTTCAGTACCATGCGTCAACTTGCAGTCAAGGCTTATGATTATGGTGACACAGACTCTGCGTATCGGGCATCTCTGGTTCAGGAAAAGCTGCTATCAAGTCGGATCAATGTGTTGAAGTTTCTACAGTCAAGCAGTGATGAAAATTACGATATAGCCTTGAAAGATATGCAAGAGTTGAAAGGCGAAGCTATGGCGTTAAAGAACCTGTTAACCGAGGATTCATTGAAAGGCCTCCTTACTCAGTATCACACGTCACACAAATCGTATCTTCAAGCAATGAGTTTGATTCAACAGGCCGAAGTTGCCCGAAAAGAATTGATTCAAGTTCGCCTTAAAGGTTTAGAAACTGAAATAGAAAAAGACATATTAGAGATTCAATCTACCGTCAATGATAGCAAGAGAACAACCGAACTGGCATTGAAGTCAACAACAAAGCAGAGTATCCAGTTTACTACTGCTATTTCATTTATTGCCATTTTAATCGGTACTGTCTTGGCGTACTTGATGACTATCTCGATTACTAAGCCCATTTTGAAAGCTATCGATGCAGCAGATAAGCTTTCTCAGGGAGATTTATCGGGCTGCTCTGACGAATCAAGTGTTCGAAAAGATGAGGTTGGAACGTTACTCAATGCGATCAATGTTACGACGATACGATTGAGAAGTATGGTCAGCACGATTGCTGAAGCCGGTAAAGAGCTGAATCAAACATCTTCGGTGATGATCAATCTGACGGAGAAATACTCCAACAGTATCCAGAGACAAGAACAGGAAACCGATTCCGTAGCAACTGCAATGACGGAAATGACAGCGACCGTAAAAGATGTTGCTCAAAATACTTTAATGGCTGAACAAACAGCAAGTGAAGCAAGGGAGCAAGCAACGAAAGGTTATATCATTGCAAAAGAGACCACGCAGATAATCAATAAGCTAGCTCAATCCGTTGGTGATTCTGCTGAAAAATTATCTGTAGTGGAAGTTGAGTCCGGTGATATTGGCAATATATTAAATGTTATCTATGAAGTCGCGGAGCAAACGAATCTTCTCGCTTTAAATGCGGCCATTGAGGCAGCAAGAGCGGGGGAACATGGTCGTGGTTTCGCGGTTGTTGCTGACGAAGTAAGGCTACTTGCACAGCGAACTCGAGAGTCAATCACTCAGATACATACTATCACTGAAAAACTACAACATGGTATCCAAGATGCTGTTCAGGCAATGAACAATGGTAAAACTCAAACCGTGTCCAGTGTTGAACAGGTTAGCCTCATGGGCGACGCACTATCGGCTATTGAAGAGTCCGTGTCAGTTATTTCTGATATGAATACTCAAATTGCTAGTGCTTCTGGTCAGCAAAGTATCGTCGCGGATCGTGTCGGTGAACATATGAAATCCGTTGGTGAAATTGCTCGTAGAAATACAAACACGATTATGGATATCAACTCGTTATGTAGTGATGTCGGTAGTTTATCAATTCAACTGAGTAAGCTGATCAGTCAGTTTAAGCTTTCATAAATCAGCAAATTATTTGGATGGTGCCTGGTTGAGCTGAGATGTATAAAAATTCGCTTTAATTAAAAAGAGACGTTGGGTAGCTGAGCCACATGAAATGAGGTTGATAGATTGTTCAGGTCGGTTCTCATATTTTGAAGTGCTGTGTCTGCGCGGGCTTACCGTGGCACTCTTTCGTTCTCTGCCATTGAAGAGACAAGGAAGTTCAACAAATATGAAATTTGGTGCCCTCTTCCTTAGGTCTATTGCTAATCGTTCATCTCAGTACTGCTTGTTTCTTTGGTGAAAAGAGCGAACCAGATTTTTCGTATTCGTATCTTCTGTCGTTATTATTCATTCTCTCTCTGTTTAATCTCATATTAGATGGAGATAATGTTTATTAAGTAGTGATAATAAAAAAAGCTGAGCCTAATGCTCAGCTATAAATGATAAATAAAATAATGAACTCAAATGTTTCCATATGAGTAAGCAGTGGATCTCTAGTATAAATGCAATATAATGAATTTTTCCTGACCAGGGAATGACAGATTTGTCATGGAATTAACAATAAATATAAGACATAACGCCATTGTTCTTAATTATTAATTACAGAAAAATTAATAGGATGATAGGTAATTGTTAAGCTTTACGATGCAGAGGGTGTTTTGTTATTGTTTATGTGAGGTTTTGATTTTTTTTGTTTTTATCCAAGCAATTGCTTTTGGTAACATCACGCTTCTAAATGTTTTTCTACAGCAATGAACTGCTTTTATCGCTTTTTTCTATATTTTCCTCTGTGCTGGGAATACTTAAAATACAAATGGCAAAGGATATTAAAATTACACGAATGTCATTTCTGAGTCATGTTTATGACATGAATGAATTGTTAATTTCTCCGTTATAGAAATTAGATGAATGATTACCTATTCAAAAATATGCATGGTTAGAACAAATTAAGCAGCTTTGTCTGCTTAATTATTTTTTGAGTAGAAAGCAGCGTGATATTGCTTTGCCAGTATTTTAATTTTGTTGAGTGGGGCGATACCATAATATTATATGGCATATTTTTCTTTGTCTCCTTCGTGACTTTGTTAGTACTGGCATGCAATTAAATGGCCCCTCTCTTTCTGTAGTAGGGGGTAGGAATGTCGAAAGTTATATGAGAATCAATAGATTTTTGTCCTGTTTCGACAACACAAGGAAATTGCATAAATGATTGAAAAAAAATTAAAAATGGCTGCTCCTTTGGCAGTGGTACTAATTACAGCTCCGGCACTGGCTGATGTCGCTTCACCATCGCTAGATGGTTTGAAGGGTGAAATTGATCAACTGACCGCAGAAGTCGCTAAACTAAAAAATGACCAATCTGCTATCAGGCTTAATGGTTATTACCGTATGCAAGGCACGGCGGAAAGCCTCGATGAAACTGACGATAATAGTAGTACTTGGGTTGATCAGCGTCTGCGCATGAAGGTCACCGGCGACCTGAATGAAAATGTTTCTGTGGTTTGGTACGGTGAGTACGATGCTCCCTTTGGTGAAAAAGGCAGTAAGACGGTCGCAGGTTCAGGTGGCAAACTCAGTTCTGATGGCGTTGGTATTGAGACAAAAAACGCTTACGTTGATTTTAGACTACCGAATACGGACTGGAAGGTACGAACGGGTATTCAAGGGTATGGTTTTGGCAAATATGAGAGTTTCGTGACTGATGATGACATGAACGGCATCTCGTTTTTGGGCAATATAGACATGGTCAACCTGAGCGGGGGGTGGTTTAAATGGGATGAAGGAGAAAGAGATTCGTCAGACGACGTCGACTTCTACGTGTTGAATGGTGAGTTAAACCCTAACGATAATCTAAGTTACGGTTTTACTGGAGGCTCAATCAACAACAGGAACGAAGATGCCATTAATGGCACGGCTGCTCGAACGGACGATATTTATCTTGGATCCTACGTTGACTACACTTATGGTGACATGGCTTATAGCGGTTCTGTACTCTATAAGATTGCGTCAGGAATGGACTCAAATGCTTCTGATGGGGAAGCATTCATGTTAAATCTCTATGCTAAAAAACATTGGACTGGCGGTTATATTAAAGTCCACGGTATCTATATTCCTGCTGACGACAGCAGTAATGGGACAGATCGTTTTGCTGAAAACAATTCAGGTTATGAGCTCAACAATAGTAACCTGATGATATTTGGAACCGATTCATACTATAACAACGGCTCGCAAGGCGGTAAGGCAGTTTATGATGCGGCTTACCAAGGGTACGGCTTGTTGGGTTTGATGCTCTCTGGTGATCAGATGCTAGAAGATGACTACTATGTTAAGTATGGCGCTGGTTACTTCAGAGTGGCTGACGATGCCCCTCAGAGTGCTTCACAGGCAAATGGTTCGAATCTTGGTGCTGAATTGGCTGCACAGTTTGGCAAAAAATTTGCGGGTATATATGACTTGAGTTTGCGTGGTTCTTACGGTTTTATGGGGGATTTCTATCAAGAAAGCTCTGAGGACACATACAAGATTGTTGCTATGCTCAATGTCGTATTCTAATTGAATCATTAAATACAATTAATTTTATTATGACGGTCAAGCAGTCGCTTGACCGTTTTTCTGCGTTATCAAATCATTCAAGATTATTATTTTATTGAATCCAGGATGTTCTTCTCATGAGTTTTAATCAAAGTCGAGCCTTATGGATAACCTTTTTCTTATTAATGGGTTAACCGATTTTTACCATTCGGACCGTTTCCATTGTTAATCTTTCTGTGTATAGCGTTGATATCAACCAATGAGTTCAACTCATTAACTTTAAGGAAATATGACAAAATTGTCATCTTAAAGACCAGAGTTCGACACCATGGCACCATTAAGATGTGATCAAGTTACAAATATCAACGCAACAAAAGGAAATCCAATGAAACTGATGAAAACGACTTTTACGACAGCAGCCTTGATTTTACTAAGTGGAAACGTCCTAGCTGGCCAGTATATTGATACTTTTGGCAATTATGAGGAAAGGTTGGCAACTCGTACATTTCACACCGAAGCGGTCTCTTCAAAACAAGAAGCTTATAAATTAGGCTTACAGAAATTGCATGAACTTGATAACAGCTCGACACAAGAGCTCGACCGTAAATTGATGATTACAACATCAACCAATAACGACGTCCATTTGAATAAAAACGGTTATATTACTGTACAGGAATTTATGAATAATGCTGGACAGATACTGTATAAAGGGGAAGTCAACGTCAGTTATCATTACGCAGAACTTCGTGACCATTAAAACAACGAAGTAACAATGACTTGATTGCTCTTAATGTCAATGAGTCATTGTTACTTCTGTGCTAAATGGAGTCTGCTGAATATTCACTCAGCAAGATCCCATTCAGTTATTTGAGCTAATATGTATTTCAAAGCTTTAAGCACATAACACCATGATATTTATTAAAAATGAAGCTATTAATTATTGAAGATGAGCCTATAACAGGCAGCTACTTAAAAAAGGGATTTACAGAGTCAGGCTACGTTGTTGATCTCGCTTATGACGGTGTCGATGGACTCTACCAAGCGACTACTAATCATTATGATCTTATTATATTAGATATCATGCTTCCTAAGTTAAATGGTTGGCAAGTTTTACAGACAATGCGAAGCAGTCAATTAAATACGCCAATCATTATGCTTTCTGCAAAAGATCAGGTCGAAGACAGGGTTAAGGGACTAGAGTTGGGAGCGAACGATTATGTCGTCAAACCTTTTGCTTTTGTTGAGTTGCTTGCCCGGGTTAAAAATGCGTTAAGGCACCAAAATAGGCAAGTGAAGAATGATGCAACTCTAGATCTTGCTGATTTATCTCTGGATCTTTTGAAGCGGACTGTTTACAGAAGTGGTGAGATGATCGCTCTGACTGCCAAAGAATTCTCTTTATTAGAACTCTTTCTGCAAAGACGTGGCGAAGTTCTGTCGCGTTCACTTATCGCATCTTTGATATGGGACATGAACTTTGATAGTGATACCAATGTTATTGATGTGGCAGTTAAAAGGTTGCGAGCTAAAATTGATAAGCCCTTTGATGTTAAATTAATTCATACGGTGCGTGGAATGGGCTATAAATTAGATGATTCTCTAGAATGAAGCTGAAAATTAAAAACTCAATGGCAACTAAGCTGATGTTCATGTACATCGCATCTTCGTTCGTTGTGCTTGCTTCATTTGCCTTAATTCTTCAGTATTCAATTAAACATCATTTTTATCAGCAAGATTACCAACGCCTCGATAACCATTTCCAAACAATCTTTTCCGCGTTTGATAGTTTAAGTGATAACGCTATTACAGCGTTAAAGGCAGAATCGGCATATCTTTGGGTATTAGACCGGGAGGGTATACCTGTGTTCACAAACACGACGTTATCTCTGCCCAACAATTCAACAAGGTTGAACTCGATGGAATGGACGGTCGATGGACACGCATATCGAGCTTTCCGGTTTCAGCTAAAACACCCACAATACGGCGCTATTGTGCTTGGACTCAATGTTGACCATCATCTCTTATTTATTAGTAAATTTAATATTGTTCTATTTTGGGCGTTTGTCATAGCGAGCGTAATATCAGGTGTATATGCCGTTTTTATTGTTCACAAAGGGCTAAAGCCTCTGCTCGTTTTACAGAGGTATCTGAGTAAAGTAAGCGCGAATCGCTTGGATATCAGAGTACCGGTTGAAGAGCTTCCCGTAGAGCTGGTGCAACTGGTTGAAACACAAAATGAAATGTTGGAACGTTTACAGCGTGGCTTCAATCGACTCAGTGAGTTTTCGTCTGATATCGCACACGAATTAAGAACGCCTCTAACCAATATTATGACTCAGACGCACGTTTCTTTATCTTCTAAAAGAGCGGTGGATGAATATGAGGAAATACTCCTTTCCAATATGGAGGAACTGGAAAGGCTGAACAAGACTATCAAAGATACTCTCTATTTAGCTAAGTCTGAAAATCGCTTGCTTCACAGTAATAAAGAGGTGCTCCAATTAACAGAAATCATCAGGCCACTCCTTGAGTTCTATGAATTGATGGCTGACGAAAAGGAAGTTTGTTTAGAGTTAAGTGGAGATTGTGAGCAGTTTGGTGATAAACAGATGTTGCAACGTGCAGTTGGCAATATTATTTCTAACGCGCTGAGGCATTGTGATGTTGGCTCTATGGTATCCATACAGATTGTAGAAGGTGAAGAATACAATTCTATCAAGATAAAAAATACTGGAGAGGCAATCCCGGAGAGTTCTTTACCCTATCTGTTTGATCGGTTCTATCGAGCCGACAAGTCCAGGAAACATAGCAGAAGTATTGGCGCTGGGCTTGGTTTAGCCATTACACGATCTATTGTCCAGGCACATGGTGGCGAAATCACAGTGTCTTCCAGAGAAAGAATCACTGAGTTTAATCTCACAATGAAAAAGGGTGAGGTATAAACGGGCTTGGTTAGATTTCTTTAATGAATCCGTTTTGTGGCAATATTGTTGTCTAAATTAAACTTAAGTGCCTATTTATTACAATTCATGACATTATTGTCATATTTCAGTCAGGTGAAAATCAGTATACATCCTTTATTCTAACCTTGTTCTCATAATTATTGGTTCGATGAGAACGCTTTTTTCATTTCTTATTCTTTTCATGCTGAGTGTAGACTCAGCATTTTTTTGATCGCCATTTATTTATCAATAAAAATAAATATCACATTAGGAATTTTATACCACGCTGTATACATTCAGTTGTTATTGTTGTTTGTTGCGTTTATTTTATCATTAAGTTACAGGGTATGGTCTGTGTCCAAATTTTAGAGCGAAAAATTATTCGAATTCCCCTCAAATTATAGTTTTGTCATTATTGTGACAGTTTGTTGTCATTTTTAAAGTCTTAGTCTGACACCACTCCGTAAATAAAACTTCATATAAAGAGGTGTTAATAATGAAACTCAAAAAAACAATATTAGTGGTGTCTGTACTCAGTGCTTTTAATGCATTAGCCGATTCCGATACTTCCTATTTTGGGTATATTCGCAGTGGTATTGGTATGAGTGGAAACAATGGTCAGGATGTTCAGTTCCACAAGAACCAATTAGGTCGCTTAGGTAATGAGAATGATACCTATGGGGAATGGGGTGTTAAAAATGAGGTATACAATCAAAATGGCTTATCTTTCGACGTTGAGTCGATGGCTGTTATTTACACCGATGGTTCTACAGGATGGGAAACTAGCGAAGATGAAGATTTTACCGTAGCACTACCTCAAATTAATGTTCAGGCGAATGGAATAATTAAGTCCGCTCCTGAAGCAACGCTTTGGGGAGGGAAACGATACTACCAAAGACATAATGTCGATTTGGCTGACTTTTACTACTGGAATATTTCCGGAGCAGGTGCAGGTGTTGAAGGCATCCAAACTGAATCCGGTAAACTCTCGGTTGCCTGGATAAGAACAGACCGTGATGAAGTTGTCGATGAAGGGAATAATAGCGGAGTCTTAAACGTCAATGTCCTGGATGTTCGACTGGCTGATATCCCACTTTGGCGAAATGCTTCTTTAGAGGTGGGTGGGGACTATGCTCTCACTAACGAGAGTAGTAGTTATGAAGGCGATGTAAAAAATGGTGTCTTATTCAGTGTTGAGCTGACGCAAAATTTTAGTTTTGGTAAGAACAAAACGGTGTTCCAGTTCGGTACAGAAGGCTACGGTAAAGCCATTGCTGAATATGGTGATGGTTCTTGGTACGGAGCAGAAGCTGAGAGCGGAGCGGCAGCATACAGAATTATTAACTGGGGGGTTACTCAAATTGCAGACCAATGGGAAATGGGGCATCAGCTTGTCTGGTCATCTTCTACCGATGATATTGATGCAGGCCAAACGAATGATATCTCTTATTTTTCTTCCGTAGTGCGCCCGGTTTACAAGTGGGATGAGAACATGAAGACCTTGCTTGAAGTCGGATATTTTAATAGAAATGTAGGTGACGGATCCGAAGAGTCAGGGAGTAAAATCACAGTAGCTCAAGCTTGGACTACGGGGTTAAGTTATTGGGCACGTCCAGAAATTCGCTTGTATGCTAGTCATTTTAACGACTTCGATAATACGGACGCTTTAGGAGTAGGAAAAGACAGTGAATTTAATTTAGGTGTACAAGCTGAGGTTTGGTGGTAATTAAATAAAACATCATTGAGTTGATTGCTTTCTAGCAAACTATAATCCGAGTGGTATTAAATTACTCGGATTTTTTATGCTGTAACTCATTAAAATCACTGTTACTTTCTTTGATTTTGAACTTTCGTTTCAGATTCAACTATATCTATTGGGATTGATAGGGAAATAAAATGCTTTTATGACATTTTTGTCATTGTTTGGTCAGGCGAAGTTCAGGTGTTACTCTGTATACTAATATTGTTCACTAATTTATTGGTGATATAGAAGTCCATCATCGTAATTGTATTTTTCATTGAATTCTGCCTTATTTTTGAAGCCGAGCTTATTGCTCGGCTCTTTTTTTACTAGCCAGATAAACCATTGGAGGGATGACAAGCCACTGTAAAAGTGGAAACAAACCTATGCCAATTATTGGCACAATCGGCATAAGCGGGTCATATTCCCAGCGCGAATAAAATCTAGTATTGATGTGCTCCAGCACAATGGTCAATGCAATTCCTGGAAGAATAAAAAGAAAAACATCCACTAATGAAGCGGTTGATAGCCAATGCTTTTTGTTTACGTAAAAGACAAAATAGTATGAAATAACAGCGATGACACCATCCCCCAGAGATGCCTGAGTACAGATCCAGTTCATTGCCGGCAGGTTTGTTGACTGAGAGAACGTAAATAATGGCATCTGCCACATCTCCCAGAAGAAGTTTATGAAAAAAGAATAAAGAAAGACATATAAGGCAGAATAGTTTCTATTCGAACCTGATTTATATATAGCTGTCATGTCGAATTGTCTACAGTAAACATCGGTTACAGATCAGTGATTCGTATCGTTTATAAATTGTAATAAGAGTCACTTGATGGGGAAAAGTTACTTTGATTGTAGCTTAGTGAGGCTTTGTTGCGTAATTCGATGGAACTAAATCAAGAAACTACGATCTGAGCGGCTACGCCCATCAATCGTCGTAGCCTCATGCCTAAACCTCGTTACAAAACAACTAACTGGAAGCAGTACAATAAATCCTTAATCAACCGTGGTTCTCTGACCTTTTGGATTGATGAGGAAGCGATAGCTGAGTGGAAGCAAAACAAACAAGGCAAGCGTGGTAGACCTCGCCGATTCAGCGACTTAGCCATTACTACCGCACTGATGGTGAAACGCGTTTTCTCTATGCCCTTGAGAGCGCTGCAAGGTTTTCTAGACTCCGTATTTAAGCTGGCTAACATCCCGCTTGTTTGCCCGCACTACACCTGTATAAGCCGCCGAGCTAAGGAAGTTGAAGTTTCATTTAAAACCAAAACCAGAGGAGCAATACAACATCTGGCCATTGATGCCACTGGCCTCAAGGTTTATGGCGAAGGTGAATGGAAGGTCAAGAAGCATGGAACTGATGGGAAGCGAAGAGTCTGGCGTAAGCTGCATATCGCGGTAGATACAAGCACCCACGAAATAGTCGCAGCAGAGCTGAGCTTATCTAACGTCACTGATGCCGAAGTGCTCCCCAACTTACTCAAGCAAACACGTCGTAAAATCATTGAGATATCAGGCGATGGCGCTTATGACACAAGGAATTGCCATGATGCCATACGGATCAAGCGAGCTGTTCCGCTCATCCCGCCAAGAGAAGGAGCAGCCTTCTGGGAACAAGGGCATCCTCGTAACTTAGCGGTAGGTTGCCAGAAGCTCTACGGCTCCAACAAGAAGTGGAAAAAGCGGTATGGCTATCATAAGCGCTCTCTGTCAGAGACCGCAATGTACCGAGTAAAACAGTTGCTAGGTGGGAAATTAAGTCTAAGAAATTACAACGCTCAGGTTGGCGAGACTTACGCCATGATCAAAGCACTGAACAAACTTACAGGGCTTGGTATGCCTGAAACTCAGTATATTGTATAAAAGTCGCTCAACTTTAGGAGGTTTGGTTTCTCGTCTGAATTACGCAACAAAGCCGCTTAGTGAGTTAAATTGAGCCCCAAAAGATAACTCTTGGGGCTTATCGGGGTTAAAGTGTCATGTTTTTAGTCATACCCGCTTCAGCGTGGCCCGGAACATTGCATGCAAGCTCTACATTTGTATCACCATGGAAATGCCACGTTAGCTGTTTGGCTTTTCCTGGCTCGACAGTGACTGAGTTGCCTGAATCATGCATGTGTTGGCCGCCCATTTTTCTCATCATTTCTCGGTGTTCTAACTGCTCTTTTGCAGAACCAATCGTAAATTCGTGGTTGATTTTTCCGGTATTCATAACCACAAACTGAACAACGTCATTAGGTTCAATGTTTACCTCTTGTTTAAAGGTGATTTTCATATCGTCTGAGAGCATGACATAAGCAATTTTAGTCGGTTTTACGCCTGGGGCAGGCATGCCGACATCTGACATCCCTTCTGAACTCATCGTATTGCCATGATCCATTGTTCCTTGGTTAGTCATTGTCATATCCGCTAGTGCAACAGAAGAGCTTACCGTCAGGGCAATAGCTAGTGCGAGTTTTTTCATATGTATATTCCTTAATATTGGAGCTGATATTTACTTTGTTTCATGCTGTTTCCACAACTTAAAGATTGCTGGGATAACGAGCAGAGTCAGTAGCAGGGCAGATGCCATACCACCAATCATGGGTGCAGCAATGCGCTGCATAATTTGGGAGCCGGCGCCTTCTCCATACATAATGGGGATAAGGCCAATAATAACAGTGATGACAGTCATCATTACCGGGCGGACACGCAGTCCGGCACCTTCGCGAATGGCGTTGTTCAGGTCATCAGGCAGTAAGGGCACTTTTTTATCCTGAGCTTTAAGCTTGGTGAAGTGCCAGGCCTGATTCAGGTAAACCAGCATGATCACCCCAATTTCTACGGCCACACCTGACAGAGCTATAAAGCCGACCCCTACAGCGATAGACATGTTGTAATTGAGAGCGTACATCAGCCACAGCCCGCCAACCATCGCGAGTGGCAGTGTCGTCATTATGATCAGTACTTCTCCCACACGACCAAAGCTGAAAAACAGCAGTAGCGTAATAATGGTGAGGGTAATTGGAATAACAATGCTGAGGCGCTGTTTAGCACGTTCCATATATTCATACTGACCAGACCAGGCAAGTGAATACCCTGATGGGAGTTTCAGCTCGTCCGCCACACGCTTTTGAGCCTCACTGACGTAAGAGCCCAGATCACGGTCTTCAATGTCGACAAATACCCAGCCATTCGGGCGGGCATTTTCGGTTTTAATCACAGGAGGACCGTCTTCATAGCGAACATCTGCGACATCAGCCAGCGCAATTCGGGCACCGTTTTGAGTGACTAATGTTAAGTTTTGCAGTTTATCGACAGAGTCGCGGTAGTCTTGTGGATATCGAACATTGATAGGATAACGCTCAAGCCCTTCAATGGTTTCACCCACATTCATTCCGCCAACAGCCGTTGATACTACTTGCTGAACATCTTTAATACTCAACCCATAGCGTGCAGCGGCGCGACGTTTGATATCCACAGTCACATAGCGCCCACCGGCAACACGTTCTGCGTAGACAGAGGCGGTACCTCTGACACCATTTAAGATAGGTTCAAGCTCAGAGCCAATACGCTCAATCGTTTTTAGCTCCGGACCGACAATTTTAATACCAATAGGCGTTTTGATCCCGGTAGAGAGCATGTCTATACGAGTTTTAATCGGCATTACCCAGGCATTGGTGACACCGGGGAACTGGATTAGACTATTGAACTCTTTACGCAGAGATTCTGTTGTGACTCCTTCTCGCCATTCTTCGCGAGGTTTCAGTTGAATAACCGTTTCGATCATCGTCAGTGGTGCCGGGTCAGTTGCAGTATCAGCACGGCCAACTTTACCCCACACAGATTTCACTTCCGGAACGGTTTTTATCAGCTTATCCATTTGTTGCAATAATTCACGGGCTTTACCAATGGAAATACCAGGGAAAGTGGTTGGCATGTACATTAAATCTCCCTCATCCAGAGGAGGAATGAATTCACTGCCAAGTTTGCTGGTTGGATAGTAAGCGGAAGCCATCAGGGCAATCGCGATTACGATCATCGATTTTGGATAATTCAGACTAATGTTAAGCAGCGGACGATACAGCCCAACCAGTATTCTGTTCACCGGATTCTTATGTTCAGGGAGAATTTTACCTCGAATAAAATAGCCCATTAATACCGGCACTAATGTCACCGCCAGACCCGCCGATGCGGCCATTGCATAGGATTTAGTGAAAGCGAGAGGTGAGAACATCTTGCCTTCCTGTCCTTCGAGTGCAAACACTGGCACAAAGCTTAACGTGATAATAAGTAGCGAGAAAAATAGCGGGGGCCCCACTTCCTGAGCCGCATCCCCAATGATTTTCCAGCGGTTCTTATCGGTGAGCGGTGTTCGTTCTATGTGCTTGTGCACATTTTCTATCATTACGATGGCACCATCCACCATCGCGCCTATCGCAATGGCAATACCACCCAGTGACATGATATTCGCGTTGATACCCTGCCAGTGCATAACGATAAATGCAGACAGGATCCCGACAGGCAGGCTTAGCGCGATAACTAAAGATGAACGAATGTGGAACAGGAACAGTGCGCAGACAATTGCCACAACAATGAACTCTTCCGCCAGTTTTTTCCAAAGGTTATCGACGGCTGCATTAATGAGCGTTGAACGGTCATAAGTAGGAACAATCTCAACACCTTCTGGCAAGCTAAGTTTCAATTCCTCCAGTTTGGTTTTGACATTACTGATTACCTTGCTTGCATTCTCGCCAAAGCGCATGACAATAACGCCACCCACAGCTTCACCTTCACCGTTGAGTTCAGAGATACCGCGGCGCATTTGCGGACCCACTGAGATATCAGCGATATCACCTAGCATCAGAGGTGTCCCTTCTTTCGTTACTTTGAGTGGTAACGCCTGGATATCCTCAATACTGGTCAGGTAACCGGTGGTACGGACCATATGCTCTGCTTCAGCAACTTCTATGACGGAGGCCCCGGTCTCCTGGTTACCGTTTTTAATGGCCATATTCACTTGTTGAAGTGTCAGGTTATAGGCCCGCAGTTTTGTTGGGTCAATCTGGATTTGATATTGCTTAACCATACCGCCAACGGTGGCCACTTCTGATACACCATCGACAGTTTGCAGTTCGTATTTTAAGAACCAATCCTGCAAACTGCGTAGCTGCGCTAAGTCATGCTGCCCGGTTTTATCCTGCAATACGTAACTGAACACCCAACCGACACCAGTCGCATCTGGCCCAAGTGTGGGTTTGGCACTCTCAGGTAACTTAGGTGCAACCTGACTTAAGTATTCCAGCACCCGGGAGCGAGCCCAGTACATATCGGTTTTATCATTAAAAATGATATAAACATAGGAGTCACCGAAGAAGGAGTAGCCACGAACGGTCTCTGCACCGGGTACTGCAAGCATCGCTGTCGTAAGCGGGTAAGTCACCTGATCTTCCACTACTTGTGGTGCCTGTCCCGGATAGCTGGTTTTGATGATAACCTGTACATCGGAAAGGTCCGGAATGGCGTCAACTGGAGTATTTTTAACACTAAACAGGCCCGCTGCGACCAGAGCAACCGTTGCCAGTAGCACGATAAGCCGATTGCTCAGGGACCAGCGAATAATGGTGTTGATCATTGCTCGCCTCCCAGATGCTCAATCTCTTTTAATGAATAATTGTCCTTATCTTTTTCAACTAGAAACCGGACCTGGTCACCCTCCTGAAGACCGGATAGCTCAACGTCGGGGTCAACGTTGAAATTCATTTCTCCTGCATCCCAGTGCCATTCGGTTACAGGTAAATGCTGAAGGGTAATCATGCCGAACTCTTTCATCAGCATGGTGATGTTGGCTTCAACCCACACACTTTGGTTGCTGTTACCGACACCATCAATGCGAGACAGATCAGCGGATTGACTGGACTCTGAATCTAACAGGAATTGGGCGGAGGAAACGACGTTACTTTTATCGGTTAGCCCTTCAAGAACTTCGACCTCATCTCCGGCTTCACGTCCGATACGGATACGCGCAGAGCGAAACTTACCGTCGCCTTCAGACAGTACAACGCGCGTCATGCCACCGGAACGAATGACGGCTGATTTTGGAATGGTCAGTACGGATTCATCGGTGACAGGCTGTAAGGTGATCTTGGCAAACATGTTAGGTTTCAGCTCACCTTGTGGGTTGGGGAATTTAAGGCGTAGTCTGAGAGTTCGGGTTTGCGGATCTAAGATAGGATAGACGTAGTCAATCTCACCGTTCCATTCCTGTCCTGGAAGTGCATCCAGCGTCATTGTTGCTTTACTGCCGGCTTTCACCCATTGTGACTGACGTTCAAAGACCTGAGCATCAACCCACACGTTATCAAGCGGACCTGCACTTATCACGGTTTGAGCGGGTGACAAATACCCACCCTCACGAACATTTAAGCTGGCAACGATGCCGTCTGCTTTTGCTTTAATGTCAATGGACTGAGACGCTCTGCCACGTTTTACGATGGATTGGATTTGTGGGCGGTCTACGCCTAATGTGATGAGACGCTCAGTTGCGCCTTTGATTAATCCGCTACGACCGGTACGGTAAGCGTTAAGAAGTTCTTCCTGCGCCTTAACCAGTTCAGGTGAGTAAAGAGTAAATAGTACATCCCCCTGATTCACTTTATCGCCGATAGCGTTGACGTTAAGTTTTTCTACCCATCCCGAAACACGGACGTTGATTTGCCATAAACGGCTTTCATCGAACTCAATGTAACCCACAGTATCAATGCTTGGTGACAGCGGGGTAAGCTGAGCCTTGACCACTTTGACACCTAAGTTGTTTTCAACGGAAGGATCAATGGTAACCGTTCCTGGTTTACTTTCTCCGGCACCATCTTCGGCATAAACGGGAATTAGGTCCATACCCATTGGGGATTTGCCCGGCTTATCGCGTTTGTAACTTGGGTCCATGGGTGCGACCCAGTAAAGGGGCTCATTGCTGGCTTTAGCATTACTTGCGGTATTGCTGGTTGTCTCATTACCTGAAGCCGAATGCGTTAATATCGTTTGAGCACCAAAGCCCAGTGTCGCGCCAAGAATGAGCGCAATGGTTGTTACGTGAATAGTTTTCATTAGTTGACCTCGTTATTACTGCTCTGACGATGTAGCGAGTTGTGGCGTATCCACCTGATATTGATAGCTATTGAGTAGCGCTGACAGATTGTTATTCGTCAGATTTAAATCGGTGATAAGGCGTTGATATTCGAGTTTTAGAGCGAGCTCGTCTCGGGTGGCGAGGATCACATCATTGAATTGTGCGGTGTTGTTCTGGTAACCGCGTTCGGTGGCTTTTACCTGAGAAATAGCCTGAGGTATCAGTGTTGATTCAAAACGTTCAATGCGTTGTGACAGGTTGTTTTGATCAACAAATAACGAGTTGACCTTCGCATTGAGCTGTTTGAGCAAGGTATCTTTTTGAGATTGTGCAGCTCCAACCTCATATTGAGCTGCGGCTAAGTTTTGGTCCTGACGGTTTCCTGTGAATAGAGGAACGTCCATAGTGATAAAGGCGCTGACCACATCCGATGCCGGTTCTCCTTTCATGTTGTTGGCCTGACGATAGCCATACGACATTTCCACACCAAATTGCGGTGTGTAGGACTCTTTTGCAATATCGACCTGAGTGCGGCTAGCTTCAATGGTAGCATCAACCATACGAACCATTGGGTATTGGTTAAGTCGCGAGTAATAGTTGCCGTTACTCGTGGTGTTTTCCAACGTCTGCAAAGCTGACCAGTCCAGAGTATTCGAAGCCTGTAACTGATTTGCACTGAGTAACCAATCAGATCCAAGCCACTCGGATAACTGAGCAGTCAGTCTTTGTTGTGTCTGTGCATTAGCCTGAAGTTTCTCATCAAGTTTAGTGACCTGAAGCTGGGCGTTAATTAGATCCTGAGCTTCACTTTTACCTATGGCGTAATTGGTTTGAATGAAAGCTTCCAGCTCTTCCAGTAGTTGTTTGTTTTCAAACAGGATATTATGCGCTACCTGTTGATAACCCAATTCCAGCCAGACTTTTGTGATCGAATTGATAATTTCCAGTTCTCTGGCGGTCACTTTTAATTCGATTCCACTGGCTTGCTGGTTGGCTTTAACGCTGTTTAACTCAAGCGTATCCCCACGGCCAAATTGCTGTGAGATACCAGCAGAGATATTGGTCATCGCATCTTCATCGAATGCGAAATTGTCTACCGGCAGGCCGGATACCCCAAATTTGAGCTTTGGATCTTGCTGGGTAGAACTGGCTGTACCTGTTGCTCGTACAGCTTGTGCCTGTGCATAAAATTGACGGCGAGAATCGTCATTCGTCAGTGCTGTCGCGATAATTTGAGACAGTTGATTGGCGGCCATAGACTCTGCGTTACCTGGTTTTTGCTCACCAGCGTATACAGACGCAGTCGTCCATGCCACTGCGCTGATAGACAGCGCCAAAAGACATTGTTTAAATTTCACTTTTTTAATCCATCACAGAGCGCGTGACGCGCACGAGAGCTTTTCCGTACGAATTTACGGAACCTAAATGTTTAAGATGGATTTATGCTATCGGAGGTCGATAGAGGCTTTGCGTCTTACGGATAACATCACCAGAGGTTGGTGATGTGACCAGAGCGAGTGAGGTACTTACAGTGATTAAAACATGAGGTATGGTCAGAGTCGCCACAGAGGCTACGCAGGTAGTGTCACAGCAGCTTTGGGCTGTATCAGAGACGACTTCACAGTGCCCTTTAGTGCTTACAGTGTCTTTTTCCTCAAGAGTTTGATGATGAGATGACATCTGTTGTGCCTGACAACTCATTAAGGAAACCATTTGTTGTAAGTCGTGCGAATTTGCGCTGTTCATCACTGTTGAACCTGATGCAAATCCAGACACAAGCAAAGCTGCTAATGTCCAGAGAGTGGTCCAAGTTGTCGGAATGAAATTTAAGCGCATACTCTATATCTATTTTTGAATGATAGTATTAAGTAGATCGATACGATCCTATATATGTCCCAATAAAATCGATTTAAATTACTGCAAACTAAAACGCGATTCTACTTATTGGCTTTAAGTAATACAACAAAATATTTATTGCTATCGATTATTGTCACGCTCTACATAATGTACTTTAACATTAACCTTACCCACGTATTCCAGCTCACCATTTTCATTCATTCGCTCTTGTACTGTTACGAAGCCGGCATTCTCTAAATGTGTGCTGTTTGAATTCACATTGAAAGTTAGAATGAGGAGTTCATTATTTAGTTCTTGTGCGGACATAGCTTTTAGAAGATGCAGCTCAGATAATGCTAGTTGATAGGCTTCATCTGACGTTGACGTCGGAGCAACAGCGACAGTTTTCATGACTTCGCGGCTGATGTAGTTACCACCGATGTACAACGGCTGTGCGAATACAGGTACAGCCGTAAGTGTCATTATAGAAACAAGAAGAGCGGTTTTGATTGTGTTCATGTTTTTGTCCTCAGAGTTATGATTTTCAGCACTGACATTCTTAAACACCAATGCTGACATTATTCTTTCTGAGAAATGACTTTTTTGTCATAAAGCGTAGATTTGTAAACCAGTAATTGGCTTATATAAAAGTGTATTCAATCAATGAAGGAAGGCGTTTTACATTAGTGATTTGGCAGAGAAAAAGGAGTTTCCCCTACGTAAAGTAATTCGTATTTAACTAAATTAAGTAGAAACCCTAAATTGGTTTTGTCCAATGGCGTGCCAGAGAAGTGGTCCCCAATTTTGTGATCCCCAATTTTCGGACATGACTTTAAGTGATTGATCTGTTTTGATACTACCCAACAATACTGGAACAGATTATGACTAGAAAACGTAGAAACCACTCTCCTGAATTCAAAGCTTGCTGCCGCCAAAGGTGATAAAACTGTCGCTGAGTTAGCGCAGAAGTACAACCTGCACCCTAACCAAATCTCAACATGGAAGAAAGAGTTGCTTGAAAATGCTGTCATGATTTTTGCCTCTAAAAGTCAGTCGGGCAAGGACAGCTCCGAAGAAGTGGACAAACTCCACGCCAAGATCGGTCAATTGACTATGGAAAATGATTTTTTGGCCAAAGTGCTCGGTCGCTAGACCGAGCACAGCGAAAGAGTTCGCTGGATAAATCCACCCAGTTACCAATAAAGCGTCAGTGCGAGCTTCTCAATGTTGCTCGCTCTACGGCTTATTATCAGCCTGTCGGACTCTCTGTTGAAGAGATTGAATTACGTCGTATGATTGACGAGATCCACCTTCAATATCCGTTCATGGGCAGTAGGCCTATTCGAACCGAGCTGGCTAAAAAGGGCCACAACGTTAATCGCAAGCGTATTGTTCGGATCATACTAGATATGGGCATTGGAGCGATTTATCCCAAGCAAAGCTCACAAGGTTTACCCCTACCTGTTGTGTGATATTGAAGCCACTTACCCGAACCAAGCTTGGGCTATTGATATCACATACATCCCAATGCCTAAAGGGTTCCTGTACCTAGTCGCCATTATCGACTGGTATAGCCGTAAAGTGTTGTCTTGGCGCTTCGAACACCATGGATACAAGCTTTTGCATTGAAGCTCTTGAAGACGCGCTTCAACACTACGGGCCACCTGATATCTTTAACTCCGATGAGGGTAGCCAGTTCACCAGTTCTGACTTCAAGGAGAAGTTACTTGACCACGGAACGGATCAGCATGGATGGAAAGGTCGCTGGGTTGATAATGTCTTTATCGAACGACTATGGCGAAGCCTAAAATATGAGGAGGTTTATTTAAAAGCTTACACCACACCCCGAGAGGCAGAACTTGAAATCGGTCTCTACATGGTGTTTTATAATGAAGAGCGTAATCATCAAGGACCCAATGACCTCACTCCTGATGAAGCCTACTTCGGCAGGCAAAGATACGCTGCATGAGCAAGATCAACCACTTAAGAAATTAGCTTATGTGTCCAACCATCGGGGTCCACTTCTATGTACGTCTTGCTAATCGCGAAGAGAAATACTCAATACAAGAATTCGGTGATGAATATCTTCAGTACATGAAGCTTACTCCCGGTTGGTTTCCTAAACAGCTTTAGATTTTTCAGACAAAAATTATTTAAGGAGAATCGTATGAAAACGTTGATTACTACCATTGCAGTCTCGGCCGTGTTGGCATCGACACCTATTGTTGCCAGTGCGCATCAGGAAAACCACGGTGCGCAACAAGGTGGAATGGCGATGGGAATGATGAGTGGCGATCAAATGGATGTGATGCACAATCATATGCACGAAATGCAATCGCTAATGGCAAGTATTAAGCAAGAAAGTGACCCTGAAAAGCGTAAGCAATTACTACGAGAACACCACAATAGTATGCAGGAAGGTATGCATATGATGATGGGAGATACGAGCGCACAGCATGATCAAATGAAGGTCGATGAACGCATGAATATGATGGAACAGAGGATGGGCATGATGAATATGATGATGGAACAAATGCTGGAGTCGGATGAAATCCATCAACAGCAGAGTCATGGTCACGAATAAAGTTATCTCCAATCTGATCCTGACTGGGCTATTTTTACGGTAACGGAACCTATTGTGTCGTAATTTTTAGCTCTTCATAAAGGTTGATTAGGCATGAAAATACAAATAAGGCAACTACGGTGGGGATGGCTTCTTACCACCCTTGTATTAGTCGGTTGTGATATGTCGGTTAGCCACATGTATTCCACAGTAGATAAGAGCCGCACATACCCTACAAACGGTGAACAGATCTATTTCACCGGAAGAAGTCAAACCGGAAGCATGATTGCTTATCAAGGAGGGAATATGCGCGCTCGGATGCATTTTACTGCTTGTGCCGACTGCCATGGCGAGCAACGCGAAGGTGGTCGGCGGATGTATCCGTCTTTCTGGCAGAAGGCTCCTTCATTGAAAGCCGAGGTTTTGTTTGGCGAACATAGTGATGGACATGGCGATCATCCGGCATACAACAAAGAAAGTCTTAAACAGGTGATCATCTTCGGTGTCAACCCGTCCGGAGAGCATCTGGATTCGACAATGCCGCGTTGGATGATGAGTGAACAGGATCTAGATGATTTAGTCAATTATTTGGCCGAAGGTACTTCGGGGACAGAGGCGCAGGATCACTAACCTTTCTAGTGGGTTGTATCAAGCCTCAATAAGCAGAGGAGGTTCAAGTGAACAATTCTCATATCCATAATGAGCATGGCGTAACGTGTGAGCTAATTATCGATGGGGCGACCTGCGCCAGTTGTACCCGAAAGATAGAGCAAGCTTTATTGGAGGTTGATGGCGTAGACAATGCCACAATGAACTTTGCTTTACGTACCGTGACAGTAACGGGAAGCGCCTCTCCTGAGATGTTGATAAAAGCGGTTGAGCGTGCGGGGTATAACGCCAGAAGTGGCGAAGAAGCAAGCGATGAAGAGTTGCTTGACGACAAAGAGCAAGCAGACTGGGCATACTACAAGCGCTTGATACGAGAAATGACAGTCGCCTTGTCAATTGGTATTCCTTTAATGCTCTACAGTATTGTTGTCGGTGAAATGACAGTCACAACAACCACAGAGCGAATTGCATGGTTTGTCGTCGGATTGCTGACTTTAGGCGTAATGTATTTCTCGGGTAAGCATTTTTACATTGGTGCATGGAAGTCTTTTGTCAACCATAGCGCTAATATGGATACCCTCATTGCACTAGGTACTTATATGGACTCCCTAAGTAAATCAACAAAAAACTGTTTTAAACAAGTATAGATGCGTGCTTATATACGGGCTTTATTGAGGAGCTACCTCGCCCTAAAATGTACTCGCACCAATAGGCAAACTCTAGAAGGCGGCATCAAAAGTGCCTTAGAACCTAACTTGCTTCTACTGGTCGGTCTTACCTGTTTTACATCGCTCTTTGCTGATTAAACATGGAATATCAAGCCAATAAGATTGGCTGATATTCCGTGCCATTCTTTAATATCGCATAGGCGGTTCTCACCGTTTTATTTGCTAAAGCAACCGCTGCGATTTTTTTGCCTCTTCTCTCGACTAAAGCTTGTAGCCAACGCTCTTTGCTTGTTCTGGCTGGACGTTTGGTCACTTGAGTGATAACAGAAAGCGCTCCTTGAAAAAGAGTAGAACGAAGTCGCTTGTCCGCATTACGTTTTGAGATATGCCCAATACGTTCTTTACCACCTGAACTGTGCTGCTTTGGCGTTAGCCCTATATTTGCTGATGCTTCACGGCCAGTGGTAAAATTCTCACCCTGACCTAAACGCACCGCCAGCCCTAAAGCACCGATGGGCCGACACCTTCTAACTTCATCAATTTTTGACAGGTCGTGTCGTGCTTTACCGCTTTTTCGAGCTGTTGTTCCAAAGTGTCAATATGTTCGATTTGCAGCAATAAGTGCTGCCACAGATAATTCAGTGTTTCACGAAAAGCGCTAGGCAATCCATTTTCAGCGTCTTCCAGAATAAAAGGAATGTGCTTGCGAAGCTGGGATAAGCTTGGTGGCACGATAATACCAAACTCTGCAAGTAAGCCCCTGATTTGATTGCTCTGAGCTATTTGATGTGTCTGAGCTAAATGACGAGCTCGCTCCAATGATTGCAGGGCCTGCTCTTCGGCAGATTGCACGCGAGCACCATGAATATGTTCCTGAGAAGCGGCGATTGCGATAGCTAAAGCATCATTACGATCCGTTTTTTGCTTAGTTTGAAAAGGCTTAACGGTTCTTGCGGAAATGATTTTGACTTCGTGACCAAAAGCACGTGCTAGCCTGGCCCAATATTGCGCACTACTACAAGCTTCCATCGCCACCACTGATCGTGGTTGCTTAGCAAGCAGTTCTTTTAGCTTTGCTCGGCTAAGCTCTCGGTTGAAGATGACTTTACCTTTTGGATCTCGTTTGCAGACTTGAAAAACATTCTTTGCTAAATCAATAGCCAATATATTAGTATCTTTCATGTATGGACTCCTTTGGCTAATCTTTTGTCGGATTAAGACCGTACCTCCTCTGGGAGAGGGAGTCCATACATCTGGAACGGCATGGCTTTATTCCATGGTCGTGGTTTTTTCCCAAATTTTGTACCGGAAATGGCACGCCATGTCTATTTCGAAGCTTCCGCTATGATTATTGGCTTAATTGACCTTGGTTTAGCCCTAGAGATAAAAGCTCGGGGGCGAACATCAGAAGCGATTAAGCGGTTAATTGGCTTACAGGCAAAGACGGCTCGGGTAATTCGAGATGGTAAAGATGTTGATATTGCCATTGAGGAAGTACTGCTTGGTGATAACGTCAGAGTCAGGCCGGGAGAAAAGGTTCCAGTGGACGGGGAGGTACTAGAGGGCCACACCAGCATAGATGAATCGATGCTGACAGGCGAACCTATGCCGGTCGAGAAGGCCACTGGTGATAAGGTGGTCGCAGGAACGATGAATAAAAGTGGGTCAATCTTATTTGAAGCAACTAGGGTTGGTAAAGATACTGCGTTGGCTCAAATTATAAACATGGTGAAACGGGCACAAAACTCAAAACCACCTATTGGACGCCTTGCTGACGTCATCTCTGCTTACTTTGTTCCCGTAGTGATGATTATTGCCATCGTCAGTTCCCTTATGTGGCTCAACTTTGGCCCAGCCCCCGCAGTCGCTTTTGCTACAGTATCTGCTACCTCTGTGTTAATTATTGCCTGTCCTTGTGCTCTGGGTTTGGCTACACCTATGTCTGTTATGGTTGGGGTCGGTAAAGCCGCAGAAGCCGGAGTATTGATCCGAAATGGTGAGGCTTTACAGACATCGTCAAAAATAACCGCCATGATCCTTGATAAAACCGGCACGATAACGTTGGGGTCGCCTAAAGTGACCCGTATCTATCTGGCAGAAGCCTCTGATGAAAATGAAGTATTGCAACTGGCTGCCAGCCTTGAGGCAGGTTCCGAACACCCATTGGCGTTGTCGATTGTTGAATCAGCCAAAGATCGGGACTTGGTTCCTGAACAAGCTGAGAAATTTCAGGCGATAGCCGGACATGGAGTAGAAGGCGTCGTCCGTGGACATCGGTTGTTTTTTGGTAACGAAAAGCTGATGCGCGATCAGTCAATTGATATTGAACCACATATCGAAACGGCTCAGCTAATGGCCAAAGAAGCGCAGACTCCTATTTATCTTGCTGTCGATGGTAAGCTGGCTGCAATCATTGCCGTATCCGATCCGATCAAGGAAGACTCCATCAGTGCAATCAAGCGATTGCAGAACAATGGTATCCGGGTCGTGATGCTCACCGGCGACAATAGGGCAACAGCTAAAGCCGTGGCCGAAAAAGTGGGAATTAAGGAGTTTTTCGCAGAAGTCTTGCCAGAAGATAAATCGAATAAAGTTGCAGAGCTACAAACGGAGGGAGAAATTGTTGGCATGACCGGTGACGGTATCAATGATGCTCCTGCTCTGGCCTTGGCCAATGTTGGCTTTGCCATCGGTACAGGAACCGATGTGGCCATAGAAAGTGCTGATATCACATTGATGCGAGGCTCCTTACACGGTCTTGCGGATGCTATAGCGGTAAGTAAAGCAACGTTGCGTAATATAAAACAGAACTTATTCGGAGCGTTTATTTATAACGTCGCTGGTGTTCCGTTTGCTGCCGGACTGTTTTATCCGTTCTTCGGGGTGCTGTTAAATCCTGTAATCGCTGGCGCGGCAATGGCATTCTCATCATTAACCGTAGTGAGTAATGCAAACCGATTACGGTTGTTCAAGGCAAAAGAACATTAACGGGAGGGAATGACATGATAATAATTAATCTACTCGGGCTGCTGTTAATAGGTTTAATTGTCTGGTGGTTTTGGCTGTATAAAGCAAAAGAGGTGACGGCAGATGAAGGAGTGATCTCGATAAAAGTTGAAAACGGTACCTATGAGCCATCACGTGTACGAGTAGAGGCAGGTAAGCCTATAACATTACGGTTTCTGCGCAAAGATGCTTCACCTTGCGCTGCGACCGTGGTGTTTGCCGACTTCGATATTAGTGAAGAGCTGCCACTGAACAAAAATAAAGATGTTTATTTGCCTCCCGGAGAACCTGGAGAGTATAGCTTTACCTGCCAAATGCAAATGTACCGTGGTACGTTAGTTATTATTGATAAAAAATGAGGTGTCGGCGCTGACCAAAGACTGATAAGAAGAATAGGGCTGGATATACATGCCATAAAGTCTCAGTATTAGTATGGTCTTTTATTCGATCCTATTGACCTTTCCCTAGGGGAAGGGTTTATATTTTTAAGTGAGTTTTGTAAATCGATATTGTATCGGTAATTGAGAGGTTGTGATGCTAAAATCGCTGCACACAATTTGGTTGACGGGGCTAACACTGGTTGCTTTAGTGCTCTCCAGTATGCCTGTTAATGCATCTCTTAATTCACCAGTTCTAAATCAGGCTGGTGCGCAGCCGTCACTCTCTCTATCACATGATGCACACATTGATTGTTCATCATCACAACATGAGACTCTCGCTGTAAAAACTGACTGCCATAACACAGCAAATAGCGATGTTTCTGCGCATCAATGCTGTCCCGCAAGCTGTACGGCCAGTTATCCACTCATATCACAAGTTATCGTTAGTCATCATCAAACCTCTCGTTTGATACCTTTCCTTGCGGACACTGTCGAGTATGCCAACTCGGTTACTCGTTCGTTATACCGACCTCCAATAGTCTAAACCCTTCAAGGGCTATCGCTCTGTCCATCGTTACATTCACAAGCTCATTCTAAATGGCGCTTGTCAATATAACCTGCTCAACCACGTCATTAGTTTAACGAACACTTAGTAGCCGTGCTTATAAGCGCGAGAAGGTAACTTCATGAATACCAGAAGATTTTTAGTCTGTTTTTCTGCCTTTCTATTAGGTTCTCATGCACTGACAGCATTTGCCCATGAAGGTACGAATCACACCAAGGAACAAATGAGTGTAGAAGAGGCAAACCAAGATGTTCCGGCATTAACATTGGATTCCGCCAAATTTAAACAAGCAGAAACGCTTTTTCGTACCATTGGTGGTTATGGCTGCAGCGCCTGCCATGGTTTGTTTGCACAAGGGGGTGGTAACGTGGGAGGCAATATACGAGACCACTCATTAAGCCAGATAAATGATGCGCTCAAAAATGAACCGACAATGCAGCTCCTGAATAATGCGCTTAGCGATGGAGAAAAGTATCTGTTGGCGGGATATCTGAAAGCCTTAGGTAATCTACAGCTCATAGAATGGACTATAGATGGTGACGTTTCATACACCGAAGTAAACGTCGACAAAAGCAATACTAATCAACTGGTTATTTTAAACAAAACCTTTGAAACCCTGGATTTGACGTTGAAGCCGATTGGATCTGGCCGTGCATTGTCAATTGAACCTTATGAGACCAAATCCTACTCATGGACCGCAAATGCCGGTGATTACAGATTGAAGTACAAACAGCATGTTCTTGACATGCATGTCATGTTCTAAAAAATTAAGGGAAATTTGATGAAAAAGTATCTTAACATTACCGCAATTTCAGCACTTGTGTTTAGTGTAAATGCCTTCGCTAATCCAGTCGTGGAACTTTATAAATCACCAACTTGTGGTTGTTGCAGTCAATGGGCGGCCACAATGGAGAAAGAAGGCTATCAAGTCAACGTTCACAAACAACACAACTGGGATTCAGTGAAAGCGCCTTTCAATATGCCTAAACAGCTTAGCTCATGCCATACCGCGATTATTGATGGCTATATGATTGAAGGTCATGTGCCAGAGGCAGAGGTAGCCCGTCTTCTAAAAGAACGTCCGGCAAATATATCAGGCATAGCAGTACCAGGAATGCCTCGTTATTCCCCAGGTATGGCTCGTGATGGAGAAGCATATAAAAACTTCAACGTTGTCGCTTTCGATAAAAATGGTAAACCAAGCCTGTATAAAAAATATGACTAACCTGCCACTGCCTAAGAATTTTGGTATTGGCTTATAACATGGAGAATATATTATGAGTTGCTGTAATCGACCTCCTGCAGGAGGCCCCAACAATAACGAAATGGGTTCTATGCTTAAAGGGATAGGTGTGTTGTTAGTCTTGATCTTAGCGTTAGCTTATTTCTTTGGCTAGTGTTCAATTCTTTATCAGGCAACAATCCGGCCACTTACATACTACTGGCCGGATTGTTTTTGCCATGAGACATAACTAACTCGCGGAGCGCAAGGTGATTTGGAAGGTCGTGTGTTGGCCTTTAGACTTTACATTTATCTCACCATCATAGGCGTGCACAATTGATTGAGTGATGGATAAGCCTAATCCAGCGCCAATGCTCCCCAGATTTTGGCGTGATTTATCTGCCCGATAAAAACGATCGAAAATATACGGTAAGCTTTGCTTAGGAATCTCGTCACCCTGGTTACTGACTGATATTGTTAAGTGTTTGCCGACTTCTTGTACTTTAATAATGATCGTCGAATGAGCATAAGCATGGCGAATGGCATTAGAAAGCAAATTGCCCACGGCTCGCTCAAACATATTCTTATCCATGTAAAGTCGCCCTTTACCAGAGCTTACTATCTGCACTTCGGCATCATCAGCGAGTATCTCAAAATACTCCACTAGGCGAGCAAGTTCCTCATGCACTGCGAACACTTCGTCATTGCGATGGATTAGCTTGTTTTCTGCTTTCGCGATGTACAGCAAATCATTGATGGTCTTAGTGATGCGATAGAGCTCTTCCAACGTTGAGGCTATCGCATCCTGATACTCTTCTGGTGATCGGCAGGCTCGCAAAATAACCTGGTTTTGCGTCGTAATATTGGTAAGTGGCGTTTTTAATTCATGGGCAATATCCGAAGAAAACTCGCTTAACCGACGAAACCCCATCTGTAATCGATCGAGCATTGCATTGTGCTTGTTTGCCAAGTCTCGCAGTTCTGTTGGCAAAGAATCAGGATCGATACGGATCCCCATCTGTTCTAGCGAAACTTGCTGAATGTGCTTATTAAGTCCAACGAGCGGTTGAAGCCCTCGCTTTACGATAAAGCTGCTAAATACAGAAGAGAATAAAAATGCAAAGCCAAGTAACCAGAATAGAATCCAATTCAACTTGTCTAAAAATAAAAAGTGGTGATTAATACTCATACCAAGCACTACCACATAATCGCCCGTCTGAAATGCAAAGGCACGAATATTAAGCGAATCTTCGCTCCATTCTATCGCCCGGTCGTTGTTTAAAATTTGTGGCGAGCTGAGGGTATAGGCCCGAACTTGAGGAATCGTTAGGCTTGAGTTTTGATAGATAGCGTTTTTGCCTTTAAACACCCACATGTAGAGTGGGGTACTGTTTGACTGTTTAAATATTGATTCTGGCGACTTTTCTAAATCCTTATCAATGGCATTAAACCTACTGGAGATATAGTTGAAATCTTGAGTGTAAAAGTGGCGTTCTATCGCATAGTGGAGAATGAAAGCCAAAGAAAAATAGGTGACAAGCGTCATACCAATGAACATCAGCACGAGCCTGTTTTTCATAGATAAAGGGAGTGAAAGTTTAGGCATCGGGGATATCTTCTAATTTGTAGCCCATTCCTCTAATTGTGTGAATCATTGGTTTATCGAAAGGTTTATCCACTTTACTGCGCAGGCGTTTGACCGCCACATCAATGACATTGGTATCACTGTCAAAATTCATATCCCAGACTAACGAGGCAATCGTGGTGCGAGAAAGCACTTGTCCAGTTTTTCGCATCATCAGTTCTAATAAGGCATATTCTTTGGCAGTAAGAGGGATAGAGTGTCCTGCTCGCGTGGCAACCCGTTTGATCATATCCAGCTCCAAATCCGCTACGCGTAATATTTGGGGCGAAGCGACCACCTGCGCTGCAGTATGATGACGAAATACATTTTGAATTCGTGCCATTAGTTCAGCGAACGCATAAGGTTTTACCACATAATCATTAGCGCCTAGCTCGAAGCCACGTACACGATCTTCTACTTGTTCTTTTGCTGTCAGCATAATCACTGGCGTGTGAATCCCGCTACTACGCAATGTATTAAGTACCTGCCAACCGTCGAGTTTTGGCAACATAATATCGAGGAGAATCAGATCATACTCTTCACTGGTCGCGTGGTAGAGCCCATCGACACCGTCGTGCACTAAGTCCACTACATACCCAGACTCAATCAACCCCTTTTGTAGATATTCTCCGGCTTTATGTTCATCTTCGACGATCAGTATCTTCAAGTTAACTTACCTATGGCATTAGCGGGATGGGTAAACGCTCAGTATAAATAGATAAAAAAGAGCATGATGTGAGCCACAGTATACTCTTTTCCATTGACATGACATTATTGATTATCACGACGTTCTACATAATGCACTTTGACGTTCACCTTACCCAGGTACTCCAGTTGACCATTTTCATTCATGCGCTCTTGTACCGTGACGAAACCACCGTCTTTCAAGTGAGTGCTTCGTGATTTCACATTGAAGGTCAAAATATTGAGCTCTTTGTTCAGTTCGCTCGCTGGCAACGATTTAAGAGTATTAAGTTCGGATAACGCTTGTTGATAAGCTTCATCCGACGATGACGTTGGTGCGACATAAATCGTTTTCATCTCTTCACGGCTAACGTAGTTGCCCGCCGCGTATAGAGGTTGCGCCAATGCTGACGCGCTGGTAATTGTCATAACAGTAACGAAAAGAGCCGTTTTGATTGTGTTCATGTTTTTATCCTTTGAGTGCTTGTTTTCAGTGTTGACATTATTGAATATCGCCTCTGACACCACCCTTTCAGTAAAGTGACTTTTTTGTCATGAAAGGTAAGTTTTTAATCATGAGCAGGGACAACGGGATTTGTTATATAGGGGGCTTAAAGACTGGAAGCAAATTTGATTAGATTCAATCAAATAGAGAGTATAGCGCGTCCAATTGTACAAGAGTATTGTAAGAGTTTTCTGTTTGATGCAGAGATCTATTGCCCCGGAACCTGATATAAAGCCCGCTGATTGCGAACTATAATTATATAAAGTACCAATCGAGCCAATCCATTATGTGTCATGTTTTACTCGCTCTTCCTTTATTAGTACTGCCAATTTTTTGGTTGGCTCCTTTATCCATCGCGATTCCAGTCTATGGCCTGATTTTTACGATTTCTGTGATCATCTATTGGCTTGCCTATCGCGCGATGCATTTACCCGTTGTTACGGGGGCTGAAGCTCTTCTTCACCAAGTGGGGACAATAGTCGGCATAAAGAACGGGTTATATAAGGTTCGTTTAAACAATGAATATTGGAATGCGCTTTCTGATGAGCAGTTACAATCAGGCGAGCATGTCGAGGTTTGTTCGGTTCATGGAAATACGCTGGACATTAAACGTAGTAAGAGTTGAGTGATACATTGCCAAATGTAACGTCCAGAAATACGTTTATTGATTCCTCCTGATTTAGAGTTTTTACCACTGAAACCCAAAAGGTGATAAAAACCATTTCTACTATTGGCTTACGTATTTATGTCAACCGCTTATCTGTTAATTTCTTGTCTTAAACTTGCTTTTGCCCCAAAGTGAGCTAGCGATAAACGCTGTCTTTGCTTCAGGCTGTGTTTTTGCAATACATGTACGGTTCTTCTCCGCTTAGGTGAGCTTGATATTTGGGTAAAAAGTTGAGTGGGTATCAGGAACCGATGTTTGTCTGATCTTCAACTTAAAATAATCTGTATCTCTTACTCCTCTGGCTCTTCGTCTGAGTAACCCTATAGATACATTGCCAGCCTCAACCCGAGCGTTGGTCAGCTTGTATTTTGCGTAGTTACAGATACCTACTTTTCTTTCTAATATTGAGTCTGCAAAGCTGCTTAGTGACATTATCCGAGTTGACTTTGCTAGACGGCACCAAGCTTCAAGAGCGGCTGTCATGGTCTCGTAACAAGGCTCATCCCATATCGCTTGTAGCTGCTCTTTTAGCATATAAATCACGCACAACGTCTTGTTACTCTCAAGTAAATCGTCGAGTCTGTCAGACTGCTTGTCATCCAATTTCTGTGCATTTTTCAGTAGGAGGAAGAGTGTGCCTTTAAGCATCCTTTTCTCATCGTGCGAGCCAATCCTAAAAGCTTTCGCTCTCTCTTTTCTGATTAAAATGCAGTAGTTTTGCATCACATGGAATCGGTCAAAAACGATGTCTGCATGAGGTAACATTTTTCTTACCGCTGATTGGTAAGCTTGCCCCATATCCATTGATACCGCTTTAATTCCAGCCTTTGTTTCCTCTGATAGTTGCTCGAAAAATGAGATAAGGACTTCTGCTTTTCGTCCATGTTCTACCCAAATTAAATGACCAGAAACAAGGTCGTAAACGACGGTCATATAATCGTGTCGTTTAGCTCTAGCTACTTCATCAACGCCAATGTGGAGTAAGTTCTTTAGTTTCTCGGGTTCTAAAGCTGGCAGGCTTGAACGCAAGTATTCTCTATCGATGTTTTTGACTGTTTCCCACCGAATACCTAAATGCTGAGACACGGCATGTATGCTCATGTGGCGGCATAATCCACTGATAAACTTGCAAAAGCGAGCGGTATAGCGACCTCCTTTAGAGACATAGTCAGTATCTTCAATTAGCCGTCTTCCGTCTTTATCTCTGGTTTTAGCCAGTTCAACTTCTATCGTGCATGGCCGTCCGCTAACAGGCAGATCCTGAAGTCGTCTTTTGACATAGTGGTCTACGGTGCAGGTTGCACCTGTGATTGGATCTTTGACCTTATATCTTCGGTCTCGACGGCAACGAACGAAAACTGATTGGGACACTTCTTCTATTGAACAAGATTCGACACACTGACCTTTAAAGCAAAACAACGAGGAATACAAAGACGACAAAATACACTACAAACTTATAATAAAAATAAGCATTATAAATCATGTGATTATGATAGGTTCATTGATGTTGTTTGACTCATGAAAGCGGAGAAGAGCCCTAGGAGTAATCCGAAGAGTAGAAGTGCTCCTAAGATCGTAACTTGCAATTGTCCACAATTTATTCCGTGCTCTTGCGGAGCAAGATGTGCCTGTAGTTGAGCGACCAACTCAAATTCTATAGCGAAAACCTAGATCGCTCTGTTCGCTGGTGTCCTAGTTTGATCTCACACATAGTTTGACCTCAGACATCGGTTCAAAAGTGAACCAAGTTAGACTCACAGAACAACTTTCCAAATGGAAAAACTTAGATAAAATTTTAAGCATAGTTACAAATTTAACCGATCTAATTTTTTCCATTTATATGTAAGATAAATTCAAAAAGTTAGATTTTAGAGTGAAAAGTTAGATATTTTTTGTGTAGCCCTTGTCTGTAAAGGGATTTCTAACTTTTTTATCTAATTTTATGTTAAGGGTACTTTTGATTGTAGTTTGATGGAAATGTTATATTATAACACTTCGTCAACGTGACGGAGGTCATCCATCGTCATGTATCGTTGAGAGGAAAAGATCTAAGATATAGTGATCTATGCATTGAAAAATGTGGTATCAATCCCCATAGTTGAAGAGCATGAGTTCATCCCATGAATGTAATAACGAAAGTGCATCAAGAAATAAATCGAGTGAGTGTAGATATGGCTGAAGTACGTGCCAGAGTAGATTTTAAAGTCGGGGCTAAGAGTAATATTGATGCTGAAATCCTGTCTTTCCGTGGTTTGAAGACGGATAAAGAGCATGTAGCAGTTATCTTTAAACAAGCAGACCAAGTTCAGGAAACGCCACTGGTGCGTATGCATTCTGAGTGTCTGACCGGCGATGTTTTTCACTCCTCTCGTTGTGACTGTGGTGAGCAATTAGAAGAAACGATTCAACGTATGGGAGAATCGGGCGGTATTATTCTGTACTTACGTCAGGAAGGTCGAGGTATTGGCCTGTACAACAAGATTGATGCTTACCGACTACAAAGTCAGGGTATGAACACCTACGAGGCGAATAACCACTTAGGGTTTGATGATGATCTGCGTGACTTCACTGAAGCAGCTCAAATGTTGCAAGCTTTAGGTGTTAGCAAGATCCGCCTTGTGACGAATAATCCTAAAAAAATCCGCGAGCTCGCCGAGTACGGGGTCGAAATTGTTGAAGTTGTAAACACTTCTGCTCACGTCAAAGATGGTAACGAGAATTACCTCAAAGCAAAAGTCTCTCACGGCAAACACAATCTCAAGGTTTAGCCTTAAAAACAGAACTGTTAACAAGTCATGTTAAAAGCCTCACATTGATGAGGCTTTTTTTTCATCTTAAGTTGCAAAAAAATTGTAAATTTGTATTATCTCGTGACTAAAAGTGCAAATAAGAATAATTAGCACTTCGAATACAAAAAACAATTTGCTCAACAAGGATGCTTCTAATGAATGCAAAAACAGTATTAGTTCAAGCTATTGCTGCTTCACTTCTTATTTCCAGTGGTACTGCGGTTGCTGCTCAAGTAACCAAACAAGGCGTTGTCGAACATTATGCAGACGTCGCACATGCTGTATTCGCAGATTCATTAAACACGGCTAAAGCGCTAGACGTGAAAATTGATGAATTCCTCAAAGCCCCTTCAGCGAAAAAGCTAGAAGAGGTTAAACAAGCATGGCTTGATTCTCGCGTACCATATCAACAGTCTGAAGTATTCCGCTTTGGTAACGCGATCGTCGATGATTGGGAAGGTCAACTTAACGCTTGGCCGTTGGATGAAGGCTTAATCGACTACGTCGCTACGGATTACCAATATGAACTTGGTAACGAAGGCGCTGCGGCAAACATCGTGGCTAACAAAAGTCTGACTATTGGTGCAACGACACTAGACGTATCAAAAATCACACCTGAACTGATTGCCGATCTGAATGAAGTGGGTGGTTCTGAGGCGAATGTTGCTTCTGGCTATCACGCGATTGAATTCCTACTTTGGGGACAGGACCTTAACGGAACAAATGCTGGCGCAGGTCAACGTGCTTACACGGACTTTGTTGTCGGTTCTGCTTGTACCAATGGCAACTGTGACCGTCGTGGTGAATACCTGAAAGCGGCAGCTGATCTATTGGTTCAGGATCTTGAATGGATGGAGAAACAGTGGTCTGCGGATGTGAAAGACAATTACCGTCAGGAACTACTGGCAGATTCAGCAGAGAATGGCCTGCGCAAAATGATGTTTGGTATGGGCTCGCTGTCTCTTGGTGAACTGGCCGGTGAGCGTATGAAAGTGGCGTTAGAAGCGAACTCAACAGAAGATGAGCACGATTGTTTCTCTGATAACACGCACAACTCTCACTACTACAACGAGCAGGGTATCTACAACGTGTACATGGGGCTTTATAAGCGCCAAGACGGTACGTTACTGACTGGTCCAAGTATTGCTGACCTGGTTGCACAACAAGATGAGCAAGCGGCGAAAGAGATTCAAAAGCAGTTTGATGACACTCGTAGTCAAGTAGGTGAGTTGGTGAATTCTGCCGAGAAGAAAAACCAACACTTCGACCAACTGATTGCTGCTGATAACGTTCAAGGTAACGCGTTAGTGAACGAAACCATCATGTCGTTGGTGGCTCAAACGGGTGCAATTGAACGTGCTGCAAATATCATTGGCATTGAAAGCCTAAGCCCAGATACAGCAGACCACGAGTTCTAATAAAAAATATAATAACCAATCAAGGGCTCATTTTACCGACTGAGCCCTTTGCTGTTTGCGCTCGCTGTTATCAATTCATTTAAGAGCAATGATATGAAGCCATCATCCCTAAATTACTCCCATTTAGCGCTACTTTTTACTGCTGCATTTTCTACGTCTGTAACTGCCTATGAAGTGCGTTCTGGCGGAAAAACCAGTGTTAAAAAAGACGGTGCGAATGCTTATTCCCTTCCTGCGGCAAATTTACCGATGAGTAAACGACTGGACTTTAGTGTCGGGAATAGCTTTTTTAGAAACCCTTGGGTACAAGCGCCAGCGACTACAGAAGCGCGAGATGGACTCGGACCACTATTCAATACCAATGGTTGTCAAAACTGCCATATCAAAGATGGCCGAGGTCATCCACCTGAAGAAGGGGATATCCACGCCGTTTCTATGTTAGTACGTTTGAGCATTCCAGCTGAAACGCCAGAGCAAAAAAAAGCGTTCATCATTGATGGTGGTATTCCAGAGCCAACTTATGGTGGCCAGTTACAAGATTTTGCCCTACAGAACCAAACTCCCGAAGGTAAAATTTCGATTACCTATAGCGATGTTCCGGTGCAATTCAACGATGGCACAATGGTAACGTTAAGAAAACCAACGCTAAAGATTACTGATCTGGGTTATGGAGACATGCACCCGGATACCCAATTTTCTGCGCGTGTTGCGCCACCAATGATAGGTTTGGGGCTGCTGGAAAGCATTCCGGACGACACTCTACTTGCTTGGGCGGACGAAAACGACACTAACAAAGATGGTATTTCTGGGAAGGTAAACAAAGTTTGGGACATTGAAAAAGGTGACTTCGCGCTCGGTCGTTTCGGCTGGAAAGCGGGTCAACCAACATTGATGCAGCAGAATGCAGCCGCCTTTAATGGTGATGTTGGCCTCACAAGTCATTTGTTCCCAAATGAAAACTGTACCTCAAAGCAGACAATATGTAATGAGCTGCCAAATGGTGGTGATCCAGAAGTTAGCCAGAATATTCTCGACTTCGTGGAGTTTTACAGTCAGCACCTGGCCGTGCCAATTCGTCGTAATTTTGAAGACCCGCAAGTGCAACTAGGTCAGAAAATTTTTGCTTCATCAGGTTGTGAAAGCTGCCATAAAACTAACGTTAAAACCGCTAAACGAGCTGGTTTACCTGCGCTTTCAGAACAAGAAATACACCCATATACCGATCTACTGTTACACGATATGGGCGAAGGTTTGGCAGACCACCGACCTGAATATCTGGCGAATGGTCGTGAATGGCGTACCCCACCTCTTTGGGGGCTTGGTTACACCGAAGAAGTTAATGGTCATACCTACTATTTGCACGATGGACGTGCACGTAACGTTATGGAAGCAGTACTTTGGCACGGTGGCGAAGCAGAAGCTTCAAAACAGAACGTATTAGCGTTAAGCAAGAGCGAGCGTGAAGCGCTGGTAGCTTTCCTGGACTCGTTATAAGGAATCGAATGTGAATAAAAAACTATTAGTGTGTGCCGTTGTTACTGCGCTGAGTCTGACGGGTTGCCAATCGACATTGAGTTCAGCCGATGATCAGGCAGAGAAAACGAGCCATATTTCGCAAAGTGTGTATGAAATCGAGTATCAATCTGCTCATACCTTTTTAGAACAGAGCGCATCATTAGAACGTGCTTTTAATGATTTTTGTGCATCAGGGGATAAAGACCCATCTTCAGTAAAACAACAATGGCATGAAACCATGCGCGCATGGATGGCTCTACAAGGACAGGAGCGCGGGCCTGCGAGTGCGTTGGAGCAAAGCTGGAATGTGCAATTCTGGCCAGATAAAAAGAATACCACCGGACGAAAAATGTCGGCACTGACCAAATCGGATCAAGTCTGGAGTGCACAACAGATCTCCACGCAGAGCGTGACGGTACAAGGCTTGGGGGCACTTGAGTGGTTACTTTACGATAGTGGTTCGACACTGGAAACAAACAGCAATACCTGTTCCACAGCGGTATCAATTTCTCAAAACCTCAACGCTAAAGCCGACTTGATTGCGAACGCTTGGGCCGAGAACCCGTGGAAAGCAATGAAAAAGACGGAGTGGGAGTCGGAATATATTTCGCTACTGTCCAACCAGCTTGAATACAGCATGAAAAAGTTGAGCCGCCCGATGGCGAAAATTGGTCACCCTAGACCTTACTTTTCTGAGTCTTGGCGTTCAGGCACTTCACTCGCGAATTTGAAAGCAAACGTGCAAAGCATGCAAGCTTTATACTTGGCCAATGGCGATGGCTTAGACGCTCTTTTACGCGAACAGGGCAAGTTGGAACTCGCCGATCGAGTTTCGCGTCAGTTTGACATGACACTTGAAACCTGGCCTGAAGAGAAGAGCCTATTTGAGGCACTACAAACCGTAGATGGTTACCGCATGGTGTTGGCGCAATACAACAAGTTAGAGCAATTGAAGTACCTCATTCATGAAGAGGTAGCAATCGAACTCGGCGTGGTTATAGGATTTAATGCTACCGATGGTGACTGATCAAACAAGACGCACATTGCTTAAAGCCGCTCTATTTGGAGCGGCAGCCCCATTACTGCCTTTTGGTTGTGCTAGTACGACTCCGCGAACGCCAGCGTTAATAGGATGTTCAATCATTGGCCGTGACAAATATGCAGCAGTTGTTGCCGATGAACATGGGATGCCGATTTCCAAATTGCCAATTCCAGAACGTGGTCATGGTGTTGCTATCAACCAACACGGTCATGCGACGGTGTTTGGTCGTCGGCCGGGTACCTTCTTCATGGTATTTGACTATCGGAATGGGCAAGCGATAAAGCTGCACACGGCAAAAGCAAATCGTCACTTCTATGGTCACGGCGTGTATTCCCACGATGGGAACTATCTGTTTGCGACAGAAGGTGAAAGGGGCACAAGCCGAGGTATTATTGGCGTTTACGATGTGCGCAAGCAGTATCAAAAGATGGATGAGCTGTCAGGCTTTGGTATCGGACCACATGAAGTCATCATGATGCCCGATGGTGCATTAGCGATCGGTGTTGGCGGTGTGCATACTAATGGAAGAGAGCCTCTAAACCTCGATTCCATGACCCCAAGTCTGAGCTACCTGTCTCAAGATGGTGAGTTGCTCGATCAAGTTTCTCTGCCCGATCACAAGCTGAGCATTCGTCATCTTGCGCATGATGGCTCAGAGACAGTGCTATGCGGCCAGCAATATCGGGGTGAGCCAGATGAATACCCGGCTCTTATCGCGATGCACACTCGAGGTGAAAAAATGCTGGAGCTTGAGGCTGAACCTGAAGAATGGGCGCGTTTCAATCATTACGTTGCCAGCATTGCGGCGACTGATGAGTGGATATTAGCCACTTCTCCTCCGGGAAGCTGCTATGGTATTTGGTCCAAAGCGACGGGCAAGTTGGTTGAGTTGAACGCGTTACCCGATGCATCGGGTGTTGTGATCTATGGGGATGAGTTCCGCATCAGCTCTGGTGCAGGCAAAGTTGTGGAGCAACAGCCAATAGAATTTAAGAATACATTTTCAACAGGTATACAGTGGGACAATCATTGGTCTAGAATTGTGTGAAAAACAACCTTATTGATAGTTTTATGTGAAACTTATCGGAAAAAATATTGTCCCGTTCTTATTTTTAAAGCAGCAACCTGTGAGATATTTGCCATACTTTCTAATAAGGCAAGTAGGTAAGGGTTGTATCAGTGTTTGCTAGGGTTCTAATAATGACGGCACTTTTAGTGCCGTTTTGCAGCTTTTCTACCGCAGTTTCTCTTGACGATACTTCACAAGTGGAGCAAGAGGGAGCGGTTAAGCAGCTCTCAATTGAAAAAATGATCCACTATCCATCTGTGGTGGAGCAATTGTACCAGAGCACAAACTACCGTTTGAACTGGCAGAATGAAAGTGACGTTGAACAGTTCATCTTTCAGCTGAATGTTGTCGCGCTTGCAGACGTCACTAAAGAGTTCGATAACCAGTTGCATCGAATCAACCAGATCAAATGGCAAGGTGACAACCTCGACTTTGATTTGGTGATGACAGATTCATTGTTGATGTATTTAAGTTACCTGGAGCAGTTGCCTCACGAAGGGGTTAACTGGCTATTTGCCAATAAAACGCAAGTTGATCTTCCTCCGCCGAGTATCGATACATTATCGGTTCTTAGCAATGAGCTGACTGTTGGTAAGCTGGATCAGTTTTTGTCCAGTTTGCGTTCTCCGCTGCAAATGGATCGAGATTTCAACTCGGCTTTTTCAGCCTTATCTGAGCACGCGCAATACCAATACCCTTTATACGAGCAACAAGGCTTGCTTCGTCTTGGCGATCCAATAACCAATAAGGCCTCTTTGGCAGAGCGCCTTGCGATAGTGGGCGTGGATGTCAGCTATGTTGACCCAAATTCGGCGCGATATGATGAGAACCTTGAACTGGCAGTCAAAGAATTTCAGCGTATTCATGGTTTGAAGCAGGACGGCGTTATCGGGCCAAATACGATACGTTGGATTAACTTTTCTCCTAAGCAGAGGCTGCATTTGCTTGCTTTAAATGCTGAGCGCTCAAGAATATGGGCGAAAGAGCGTGATAATGTCGTATTCGTCAATGTGCCAGGGTATCAAGTTACATACTGGCATGATGGACAGCCATTGTTTGAGTCGAAAGTCGTGGTTGGTAAGAGTTCAAGAAAGACGCCGATAATGACGGTCAATATGGATTCGGTTATTTTGAATCCAACATGGAATGTGCCATGGAAGATCATGGTCAAAGACATCATTCCTAAAGTAAAAAGCAACCCAATGTATTTGATTCACAATAACATTCAAATCATTCGATCTTGGACTTCACGAGAGATCATCGATCCTACCACTATCAATTGGGCGACGGTTAATCCTCGAACTTTCCCATACCGAATGCGTCAGGCATCCGGTTCACAAAATGCGTTGGGCTTGTATAAGTTCAACATGCCAAACCCGCAGGCCATTTATTTACACGATACGCCAAGTAAAAACTTGTTTGAGCAAGATCGTCGCGCATTCAGTTCTGGTTGTGTTCGCGTGGAAAATGCCGATCAATTAGCTGAACTGCTTTTCAAAACGCAGGGGCTGGAAGAGCGTTTCGCGAAAAAACGCGAAAGTGCCCGTCGTTCTAATACGTCGGTTCCTTTAGGCGAGCGTATTGCGGTTCACATCATCTACCAAACTGCGTGGTTAGAAGAAGGTACGCTGTATTACCGTGATGATATTTATTCTTACGATAATCAAGGCTAGCGGCATACAAAACTTTAAGTAAATTTACATTGCAGAAAATTTACTTGTCGTTCAACCAGTAATCCATCCAAAATAGTGTATTAGGACATTCCAGCCTGACTTGTGAGTTTGACGAAATGCACCAGTTTGGTTAATGTCCGCCTTTCGTGTAGTTTTTGAGCAGTATTTCTATATGGTAAGTCGTAATTTTTCCCGTCGTGATTTTCTTAAAATGACCGCTGGTGGTGTTGTATTGGCGTCTGCAATGCCAACTCTCTCATGGGCTTCATTGCCTGATGAACCTCGCGTACTAGCGATGAATAACCTGAATACTGGTGAGCAATTGGAAACGTGCTACTTTGATGGAAGTGGCTACGTAAAAAGTGAGCTTGAAAGGTTAGATGAGTTCTGTCGCGATCACAGACGTAATGAAACCTTCCCTATGGATCGACGTTTGTTTGATCAGATAAGCCAAATTCAAAAGCTTATTGGTACGGAGTCAGAAGTCATTGTGATCTCTGGCTATCGTTCACCAAAGACGAACTCTTCATTGCGTAACAGCTCTTCTGGTGTGGCAAAGAAAAGCCTTCACATGGAAGGTAAAGCCATCGACTTTCGTTTAGACGGCGTAAAGTTGTCTACTGTACGTGACGCTGCTTTAAGCCTGAAAGCTGGTGGTGTTGGCTACTACCCGGGCAGTAACTTCGTTCATATTGACACTGGTGCGGTTCGCTCCTGGTAGGTGAGGTTGCAAGTCACCCTGAAAGTCTTGACGCGCAAGGTTTTCACAAGTCTTGAAGTCATTTAGGCTTAGTGTCATAGTTGCGGAAGTCTTAATAAAATTTATGTGGTGATAGGTTATCCATGGCTCTTAAATACCAAATTGTCCCGGTGACAGCTTTTTCTCAAAACTGTTCTATTGTCTGGTGTGATGAAACGATGAAAGGCATCGTGGTAGACCCGGGCGGTGATGAGAAGCAGCTTGCTGTGTTAATCAAAGAGTTAGGCGTTGATGTTGTTCAATTGGTATTGACGCATGGACATTTGGACCACGTTGGTGGTACTCAACCATTAGCGGCTTTACTTGGTGGAAAGGAAATTGTTGGACCTCATAAAGCGGACAATTTCTGGTTACAAGGCTTAGAAGGGCAGAGCAAAATGTTTGGCTTCCCGCTAACTGAAGCATTTGAACCTGATCAATGGCTTGACGAGAGTGACACTGTCACATTTGGTAACCAAGTGCTGAAGGTGATCCACACTCCGGGTCATACACCAGGGCACGTTGTGCTTTATAGCGAAGAAGCTCGCGTAGCATTTGTTGGTGATGTCCTGTTTAACGGCAGTATCGGTCGTACAGACTTCCCTCAAGGTGATTTCAATACCTTAATCACGTCGATCAAAGAGAAGCTTTGGCCACTGGGTAACGATGTGACCTTCATTCCAGGCCACGGCCCACAATCTACCTTTGGTCATGAACGTAAAACCAACCCATTTGTCGCCGATGAGATGCCGCTTTACTAGCGAGTTCTGACTCGGAAAATAACGGGTAATTGAATGACTGACTCGGGCAGAACAAAGTTATTTTGTCTCGAGTAAGTCTGGCTCGGCGGCAGCTAAATACCGCCGAGTTAACCCGACAAAATCTTCGGCTTCTCTATCCAAATCACTGGCAGAGATAAACACGTCGTAGCCATAAAAATCTCGCTGATATTTCATTCTGTTTGCAAGCATCGCAAGCAAGCCATCGTATTGCTTTCCCTGACTGCTCAGGTATGGCCTTGGATCGAGCACCATATCTTCGAATTTTTCTTCACATCGATTTTGTCGTGCTCCTAAATACAGAAGCGCACGTTGGCTTAGGAGGATTTCTGTCGCGATGCGAGGGCAAATCGCATCCAAGTAAGGAGAGTAGTGTTTTAACCGTACGCCAATCCAGGGCAGTGGCTGGTACCATCCGTCTTGTTGATAGCTACAAATACCTATCGATTCAATATTGCACCAGCGAACAACCCAACCACCCTTAAAAAGGTGTTGTTGAAAGTGGGTTGCGGTTAGCGTAAATGAGACTTGGCTTTTCTTAATCATCATAACTGCAAAGCCGACAATAACCGCCATTAATACTACAGACAATATCGCTTGCTTCCATCCAGGTGATATCAACACAAGAAACAAAGTTATTAAAGCGACAACCAACAAGGTTATTCGGGTAAGAATAGAACCGGGTTTAAAATGTGAATTTGTGAGATGTAGCGTTTCCATGCATTTAACCTCATAGAGTCAACAAAATACCCAAATGCTTTCCCGTTAATCACGATCTAATTTAACTGTGCTTCTAGGCTATTTGCGGTGCGATTACTTCATTTGTTTGGTGTGAAACAAAATGCATTTGGTGGATAAAAAACCTCTGTTTTTATACCCAGTATTCAATAAAACAGTTCACAAATTACCTGTATAAATTCTAGACGCTCTGCGTTTTGAGCGCATTTTTCATCGCGTTTCGGCGCTAAAACCTACAAATTGCTTGTGAATTTTGGTATAAAACGCGCTTCAAATTTTCATCCCTGCTGATATGCAGTGAACTGGAGACATATTCAATGAGACTTGCTCATAAGCGTAAAGTGCAAATGAAATTGCAAAAGCGCATTAAAGCGACAGTAGCAAACATTGCTGCAGTACAAAAAGCAGCGAAGCCTGTTGCTGAGAAAGCAGCACCTTCTGTTACTGAGAAAGCTGTTGCCGAGAAAGTAGTAGCTGAGAAGAAAGTAGCTGTAGTGAAAACAGTAGAAGTTGCGCTAACTCCAAAACAGCAACAAGTGCTAGATATTGTTGTCGCAAATGCGGACGGTATTAACCCTAAAGGCATCGGCCTTGCTGCAGGTCAAGAAGACACTAAAGCGGCATCATGGGCAACTGGCGCTCTGAAGAAGCTTCTTGAAGAAAACCTGGTTCAAAAAGAGCAATTGGCAGGTAACAAAGTTATCTACAAAGCGATTTAGTTTTTAAATCCTCAATCTTATTAAGATACAGCTCTCTAATACCTCGACTATTGTCGGGGTATTTTTTTGAGCGACCTAACGTCCCGTCACTCCGTGTTTCTGCTCCTTCTTTGGCAAGTCTAGCGACGTCAAAATGGCAAATGTCACAATTCTTTAAATACTTTGTAAATTTTTTGGAAAGTTACTACTTACGTGGTTTTCTATTTTCGATATTTTTAATCTCTTCCTAACTAACTGTTTAATTTAGGCATGAAATTTTAATTGGGTTAATCTCCTACGTATAAATGCGTACTACCAATGGCTAATGTATGAGTAGTGGGCAGTAAAAATTGCGTGTTCCTGCCCATTTCAGAATCAACGTTATTGATACATCTTTAGCATCAAGTTACGCCCTGTAACTCAAATGATGCTGCGCTATTTTAAGAGTCAACTTTAGACAAGCACATTGTTCGTTACTTGGTGTAATACAAATCCTTGTGAAATGGATGATAACAATAACCTTGGTGACAAAGGACGTGAACGATGAGTTTGATCCAAAAATCTCTTAAAAGAGTGCTGAAAACTACTGCTGTGGTTGCCGCGATGGCCTTCGCTGCAACTTCTGCTAATGCTGCGGAAAAAGTCTACCGCCTGAAACTTGCAGAAACATGGGGACCTAACTTTCCTATCTTCGGCGATACCACGAAAAATATGGCTAAAATGGCAGAAGAAATGTCAAACGGCCGTCTGCAAATTCGTATTGACTCAGCAAACAAGCACAAAGCACCTTTTGGTGTGTTTGACATGGTGAAATCAGGTCAATACGACATGGGCCATTCGGCGTCTTACTACTGGAAAGGGAAAGTGCCAAACACACTTTACTTTTCTTCTATGCCTTTCGGTATGTTACCTACAGAGCAGTACGCTTGGTTCTACTATGGCGGTGGCATGGAGTTGATGGACAAAGTGTACGCTCCTCACAACCTGATGTCGTTCCCTGGTGGTAACACAGATACTCAAATGGGTGGTTGGTTTCAAAAAGAAATTAAAACACTGGATGACCTTCAAGGTCTGAAAATGCGTATCCCTGGTTTTGCTGGAGAAATTTTGGCTGAACTGGGCGCTAAGCCAACCAATATCGCACCGGGTGAACTGTACACGTCCCTTGAGCGTCGCACCATTGATGCACTTGAGTGGGTTGGTCCTTCGCTAGACCTTCGCATGGGTTTCCACAAAATTGCGCCTTACTACTACACAGGTTGGCATGAGCCAGCGACAGAGCTTCAGTTCCTGGTCAACAAGCGTACTTGGGAAAAACTGCCTGATGATCTTAAAGCGATCTTAAAAGTGGCAATGAAAACTGCAGCTTACGATATGTACACGCAGTCTAAACACGAAAGTGGTAAGAACTGGGCGACGATCAAGTCAGAGTACCCGAACGTAGAAGTGAAGGACTTCCCGCCAGAAGTCATGGCAGCAATGAAAGAAGCGAATGATCGCCTTCTGAAGAAACACGCGGAAGAAGATGCCTTGGCGAAAGAGATTCAAGAGTCTCAAGCTGCCTACATGGAGCAAGTTCGTCAATGGACTGATATCTCACAACGTGCTTATCTAAACAGCCAAGCTGACTAATACGTCAGTATGCTGCCCAAGCCAATTGGTTTGGGCAGCGAGTGAAGCCCAAGAAAAAACTCATAATAAAATGCTCCGCCACTTAGCGGAGCTCAACCATACGTTCCACGGAGTCAGGAATGAGAAGCCTTATTTATATTGAGCGGATGTTTAACCGCTTCAGTGATTTTTTGGGGTGGTTGTCCAGCATCCTCTTCATCTTACTGCTACTAAATGTGGTATACGACGTTGTTATGCGATACGTGTTCAACGATGTTTCTATCGCCTTTCAGGAAATGGAATGGCACCTCTTTGCCTCAGTATTTTTGCTGGGTGTACCATACGCCATCAAAGCTGGTGGGCATGTTCGAGTCGACATTTTCTACGAGCGTTTATCTTATAAAGCGCAATCCATTATCGACATAATAGGCACGTTATTTTTCCTGCTTCCTTTTTGCTTATTGGTCGCCTGGTTCGGTATCGACTTTGCTAAAGAAAGTTATGCACTAGGGGAGACTTCTGGAGACCCAGGTGGTTTGCCTTATCGTTGGATCATTAAGGCAATGATCCCATTATCATTCTTTTTTATGGCAGTGAGTGGGATTGGTTTGTTGCTGCACTCTATCAATAAAATTGTTAACCCTCATCTTATCTATGCCGGTAATAACGGTAAGTCGTAAAAGGAAGTTATTATGATCGGTATAGTCATGTTTTTTGTAGCCTTATTTGCGCTACTTCTGGGTTTCCCCGTTGCGTTTACCTTCGGTGGTATCGCACTTATTTTTGGTGTTTGGGCAGAAGGCATTGAAATGTTTGCCTTTATGCCATATCGAATTCAATCGATTATGCAAAACACGGTACTAATGGCTGTGCCGTTATTTGTGTTCATGGGGCTGGTTTTACAGAAAACCAAGCTTGCAGAACAGCTACTAGAGTCAATGGGGCGTCTGTTCGGTGGCGTTCGTGGTGGTATCGCCATTTCTACTGTACTAGTAGGGGCGTTACTTGCTGCATCTACCGGTGTTGTTGGCGCTTCTGTTGTGGCAATGGGGCTTATTTCCCTGCCTGTGATGCTCAAGTACAACTATGACAAAGGTCTGGCGTGCGGCACCATCTGTGCTTCAGGTACGCTGGGGCAAATTATCCCTCCATCGATTGTTTTGATCCTACTAGGGGACGTATTAGGTGTACCTGTTGGTGATCTTTTCCAAGCAGCGGTATGGCCGGGAATCACACTGGTTGTGGCGTACGTGATCTACATTCTGGTGTATGCAAAGTTGAACCCGCAAGCCGCTCAGCCTATCGAGCGAGATGAGTCTGTCAGCCGAAAAGAAGAAGTCATTAGCGCGCTCAAAGCGGTTCTGCCACCTCTGGCCTTAATCATCGTGGTATTAGGTTCTATTTTCGCAGGTGTTGCCACGCCGACAGAATCGGCGGCATTGGGTGGTGCTGGTGCGATCGTACTCGCTGTGTTGTACAAGCAGTTCAGCTGGTCGATGGTTTATGATGCTTCAAAAGAGACGGTAAAAGTCACCGCGATGGTATTTGCGATATTGCTTGGTGCGACCGCATTCTCCATGGCATTTACGTACACTGGTGGTGATTACTTAGTCGAAGAGTGGATGTTGAGTATTCCAGGTGAAAAATGGGGCTTCCTCATCATCACCATGCTTGTCATTTTGATTCTGGGCTTCTTCATCGACTTCGTCGAAATCTGTTTCATCATCGTTCCAATCCTCGCCCCAGTTGCAGAGATGCTAGGCATTAATATGACGTGGTTTGCGATTCTGGTAGCGATGAACCTACAAACCTCTTTCCTAACGCCACCATTTGGTTTCAGTTTGTTCTACTTGAAAGGGGTGGCGCCAGCAGGGGTAACAACGCGTGATATTTATAAGGGCGTGATGCCGTTTATCGCTATTCAGATAGCCGTGCTTGCATCGCTTCTATTCTTCCCTGGCTTTTACGGAATGGGCTAAAAGGAGATTTTGTGACCTGAGAGTTTCCACCTTTTGAAACAAGTTGTTAAGCTGCTTATGCGTTGACGCTTGGAGCAGCGTTTCATGGAGGGAAGGGATGCCTCTCAAAGCAAAGTTAATTCTGCTGACACTGATACCTGTGGTATTGGTGTCAGCCAGTATCAGTTGGATTTCTATCTACCAAGCCAAGACCCTTGGTCAGCGAGAAGTGGAGCTTTTCCACCAAAACCTCATTCAGTCAAAAGAAGCGGCGCTAAAGGATACCGTCGATGTTGCTTTTGACGCCATCATTCACATCTATAACGACACAACGATTGAAGAAGACGTTGCCAAAGCTCGTGTAAAAGCGATTTTAAACCACTTAACCTATGGGTCTGATGGGTATTTCTTTGCTTACGATAAACATGGCACTAACCTTGTCCATCCAGCACAACCTGATTTAGTCGGGGAGAACCTGCTTGGCCTCCAAGATGAGAACGGTGATCGGCTCATTGAGGCGCTGTTATATCAAGCGCAAACGGGTGGTGGCTTTCACCAATACTTATGGCAAAAGCCGTCGACAGGTGAGGTTGTTCCTAAGCTCAGTTATGCGGGTTGGTTAGAGAAGTGGGAGTGGATGGTTGGAACCGGGCTGTACATAGAGGATGTCAGCCAGGAAGTGGCCAGCATGCGCGCGGCAGTGAATAAAAATATCGAAACGACCTTCTTTTCGGTCGTTGTGATTCTGGTCGTTACGGTTGCCGTGATCATCGTATTAACCCTTGCCATTAACTTGCACGAACATCGCCTTGCAGATAAAAACCTGAAAGAACTGGCGTATAAAACCGTGATGTTTCAGGAAGATGAGAAAAAACATTTGGCGCGCGAGCTTCATGATGGCATTAATCAGCTGTTGGTCTCTAGCAAATGCCATTTAGATCTGATGAGTCATCGTTTGGAAGACGAAAAGCTAAAGCAACACTTGGATAAATCTCAACGTTCGTTGGTTACCGCCATCAATGAAGTCCGGCATATTTCCCACCAGTTGAGGCCAAGTGCGCTGGATGATATTGGTTTGGAAGCGGCGCTTACCACATTACTACAGGATTTTCACTCTCACTCTGGGATTGATATTGATAGCCATTTTGATACCCAGCAGCAAAAATTGACGTCGGAAGTCGCCACCACTTTATATCGCGTTGCTCAAGAATCATTGAACAACATCGAAAAGCACGCGAAAGCGAAAAAAGTGACGGTGATTTTGCAAAAAATGGGCAATATGCTGCAATTACTGATACGTGATGACGGCATTGGATTTGTCGTCAACCAAGCGGTCCATCGTCAAGGGATTGGGTTACGAAACATGCAGGAGCGTGTTGAGTTTATTGGTGGTGAATTTGAACTAATGAGTGAACTCGGTCTGGGGACCGAAATAACCGTGCTGCTAAATTTGGATGAAGGTGTTTATGGATAAACCGATTAGTGTGTTGATTGTCGATGATCATCAGGTGGTGTTAGATGGTTTTATGGCACGGTTGGAGCTGGAGCCGGATATTGAAGTCATCGGTACCGCCAGTAACGGCTTGGAAGCAATAGAAGTAGCCAAGCATCTTCATCCAGACGTGATCCTTATGGATATCAGTATGCCCATAATGAACGGCATTGAGGCAACGGGAATCATTAAAGAGGAAGTGCCTGAGAGCCGAATTCTGATGTTAACCATGCATGACAACCGTGAGTACATCATGAAAGTGATGCAAGCCGGGGCAGTAGGGTATATGTTGAAAGAGATTTCAGCAGAGAAAATGGTTCAGGCGATCAAAACGGTTAATCAGGGTTCAACCTATTTTTGTGAGTCCGTCACCCAGACGTTGTTCACGCAAGATGTTACGCCAATCAATCAAAGACCTAACCCACTGAGTCGCAGAGAAGAAGCGGTGCTCAAATTAGTTGCGCAGGGGAATAGCAGCAAAAAAATTGCTACGTTACTGAGTATCAGTTACAGAACAGTAGAAACACATCGTCATAATATTAAGCACAAGCTAGATCTGCATTCGACCGCCGAGTTAGCCAAATATGCATTTGAGACAGGACTTACCAAATAACACAGTGCCCGCGTCAGGCGAGCACTGGCGGGAATGATTACTCAGCTTTAGGAACGGTACCGGTGATGCTACCAATTTCGAGCATTGGGGCAACGTCAATATCTTCTGCATTCATCATGGTCGAAATACGCTGTACTGAAGAAAGTAGCAGTGTTTGTTCCCATTCTTCCAGCTTCTGGAATCGATTAATGAAATGCTCTTGTAGCGGCGTCGGTGCTTGCTTTAATACTTCTTGTCCCTGTTCTGTCAGTACAGCGTGCACTTTGCGCTTATCTTCAACGCTACGGCGACGTTCTACAAACTGATTACGCTCTAATCGATCGAGAATGGTGGTCGCTGTGGCTTGACTCATATTGGTATGGCTAGACAATTGTTTGATAGTGACATTATCTAACTCGTTGATAGCACGCATTAAAATTAGCTGAGGTGCAGTCAGACCAGACTCTTTACTCAGCTTTTTAGAGTGTAAATCAATAGCGCGGATGATCTGACGAATCGAGACCAATACTTCTTCGTACTTTTCCAATTTATTCATCCAGTCTGTAGGAACATTTAACGAGGCGACACTAACTCAAATGCTTTGTTATTTAAAGAGCTGTGTAAAAAAATTCCGTCGTTTCTCTTCCGGCACTTCTTTGATGATTCCAATTTCCATTTACAGCATGATGGAAGTGAATCACTACGCTCTAAAATTATTATAGCAACAATTGTTTGTGGTCTAATTATTAATGCAATGTGTTGCATTTATTTGGTCAGAAATCTCTGATTGAAAGGTAATAAATGTGGATTTTTTATGGAAATTCTAGACAAAAACACCTCAGGTGTTAGGATCTTGACCCTTCACGGAATTTAAAACGTATCGTGTTCGAATGATTTTATTGTTTGGTGCGTAAAGATTACAAGAATTAGAGAGGAACGATGACAAAGGGTATAGATAAGTACAGTATCGATAGTACCGACTATACGGTAGGTCAGGATAACGTTCAAAAATGGGGGTTTGATGTACACAACCCTGTTTTTGGTATTAGTGCGGGTTTAATTGCACTGTTTCTTGTGGCTGCATTGGTTTTAGATGCACACACTGCTAAGACGGTACTTGATGGAATCAAATGGCAAATCATTGGTTCATTTGATTGGCTATTCATTATTTCAGGTAACATTTTCGTTATATTCTGCCTGGTACTGATAGTGTCCCCGATGGGGAAAATCCGCCTCGGCGGTAAAGACGCAGTTTCCGATTACTCGTTCCTATCGTGGTTAGCTATGTTGTTTGCTGCAGGTATGGGTATTGGTCTTATGTTCTGGAGTGTGGCAGAACCCGTTGCTTACTTCACCGGGTGGTATGAAACACCATTAGGTGTGGAAGCGAACACCCCTGAAGCGGCGAGATTGGCGTTGGGTGCAACGATGTTCCACTGGGGTCTGCACCCATGGGCCATTTACGGTGTTGTTGCGCTTTCCTTAGCTTTCTTCGCTTACAACAAAGGGCTTCCATTGTCGATGCGCTCGATCTTTTACCCACTATTGGGTGATCGTGCGTGGGGCTGGGCTGGCCACATTGTTGATATTTTAGCGGTACTGGCAACACTATTTGGTCTGGCAACATCGCTGGGTCTGGGAGCACAACAAGCCGCAAGTGGTATTCACCATGTGTTTGGTATCGAGGCTGGTATCGGGTTGCAGGTGATTGTAATCACTGTTGTGACTTTACTTGCAGTGGTATCGGTTGTTCGCGGTATTGATGGCGGGGTGAAAGTCATCAGTAACATCAACATGATTGTTGCTTTCTTACTGCTTATCCTTGTTGGTTTGATTGGCTGGGCGGCTAGCCTGGGCTCTATTCCAACCACATTGATGGCATACGTAGAAAACATCATTCCACTGAGTAACCCGTTTGGCCGTACTGACGAAGCGTGGTTCCAAGGCTGGACTGTATTCTACTGGGCTTGGTGGATTTCTTGGTCACCATTCGTAGGTATGTTTATCGCACGTGTTTCCCGTGGCCGCACAGTACGAGAATTCATTACCGCGGTTCTGCTTGTTCCAACCGCAGTAACGGTGGTTTGGATGTCTGTATTTGGTGGTCTGGCTATCGAGCAGGTGGTTGATAAAGTGGGCGATCTAGGGGCTAATGGTCTGACTGACGTGTCACTGGCCATGTTCCAAATGTTTGATTCACTGCCATTTGGTAATATCTTGTCGTTTATTGCTATCGTTCTGGTTTTGGTGTTCTTTATTACCTCTTCAGATTCAGGCTCATTGGTTATCGACAGCATCACGGCAGGTGGTAAAGTTGACGCACCAGTGCCACAGCGAATTTTCTGGGCATTGATGGAAGGTGCCATTGCGGTTGCACTGCTTTGGATTGGTGGTTCGGAAGCCGTTCAGGCTCTGCAAGCTGGTGCCATCTCTACGGCGTTGCCATTCACTATCATCTTGCTTGCGATGTGTGTGAGCTTATTGATGGGTATGAGAACCGAGCGTCAATAGTCGGAATAAAATACTACGTTTAAAAAGCCAGCTTAGCTGGCTTTTTTTGTGTTGTTTTTCTGACGATAGACAAAAGAATGACTCAATTAAAGTTCATACCTTACAATAAGTTAGCAATGTAATTGATTATTTTGAAACTTGGTGATTAGTGCCAAAAAAGTGTGTAATATTCACGCTCCTAGGTTGTCCTCCCAAATAATATAAACATATGAAATTTTCACTAAAACAAAAACTTATCGGCGCGAGTCTTTCGGCTGTGGTTATTATGGCTGCTGCACTGACTTGGTTGTCGGCTGGTCAACTATTTGATCAGACTTCTGCTGGTGTTTATTCAAGAGCACAAAGCTTGAGTGCCGTTGCATCGGAAGGGATTTCTGACTGGATTACCATCCGTAAAGAAATCGCCACCGCATTTAATGACTACTCGACCGAACAGGACGTAGTGCCGTTCTTACAGCAGGCACGCAAAGCAGGCGGCTTTGACGATATCTTCCTTGGTACGCCAAAAGGAGAGATGTACCGTTCTCATCCTGAGCGAAACCGTGCTGATTATGATCCGCGAACTCGCCCTTGGTATAAAGATGCTAATGTCGCGGGTAAACAGATCATCACTGAGGCTTATCAAGACGCGATCACCAATGCGCTTTTGGTTACTATCGCAGAGCCGGTTATGAAAAATGGTCAGTTTATCGGGGTAGTCGGGGCCGATGTTCTTATCGATCAGCTTATCAGTGATGTGATCAACTTAGATGCTGGTAAAAATGCCAACGCGATGTTGATTGACATGAACCAAGGGACGTTTCTTGCTCATCCGGATAAAAGTTTGACGTTAAAGCCAATCAGCAGCTTATCGACAGACTTTTCACGACAGGCGATCGAGCGCGCTGCTGACGAAGGTAAAATTGAAAGCACGATCATCAGAGGGGTAGAAAAACTCTACTACTTCCACAAAGTGGCGGGAACGCATTGGATGTTCGCCATTGAGATGGACCGCGCGACGGAAGAGGCGGGCAATGCAGTACTGTTGCGTGACTTGCTGATCACTGCTGTGATGATCACAATCGCGGTGATTGTTGCGGTTTCTTGGCTAGTTGGCTTCTTGTTCCGCGATCTAAACCGAGTATCTCATGCACTGGAAGAAATTGCTTCTGGTGAAGGTGATTTGACTCAGCGTCTGGAACCACGCAGTGACGACGAAGTTGGTAAACTGGCAGAAAACTTTAACCGCTTTGTTGGCAACATGCATACCATGGTGACCACACTTAGCCATGTCTCTTCATCACTGTCTGAACAGGCTCGTACCACGGCTCAGCAAGCAGAGGAACGTAGTCAGCGTATTTCTTATCAGCAAGATGAAATCAACATGGTGGCGACTGCGGTTAATGAAATGGCGGCCGCTACGCAAGAAATTGCGGGTAACGCAGAAAGCACGGCTAGCCACTCAGAAGAGGCGGTAGGCGCTTGCGCTCACGGTTCTAGCCAAGTTTCGCAGACGCAATCTTCAATCCAGAATCTGGCCAAAGAAGTGCAGGTTGCGACCGATGTTATTCAGGATTTGGAAGCGCACGGTAATAGCATCAATACGATTCTATCGACCATTCAAGACATCGCAGAACAAACAAACTTGCTGGCACTTAATGCGGCTATTGAAGCGGCACGAGCAGGTGAGCAAGGACGTGGCTTTGCAGTGGTTGCCGATGAAGTTCGTGTATTGAGCCAACGCACACACGCTTCAACCAAAGAAATTCAAGAAACCATCGAGATGCTGCAAGGTACGACCAAGAAAGCGGTTGGTATCATGGGTGACAGCCGTCTTCTGGCTGATACCAGCGTTGATGATGCGAACTCAGCAGCAGCGAGTCTGACTCAAATTCATAGCGCAGTTGAGCAAATCAACGACATGGCAACACAGATCGCTTCTGCTGCTGAAGAACAAGCGTCGGTAACGACAGAGATTACTCGTAACACTGAAGGCATTCGTGATGTTTCTAACGAGCTTTCAGCAGAAGCACATCAGGCTGCTGAACAAGCCGCTTACTTGTCTGAGCTATCACATGAGCTTGAGCAGGAAATCAAACGCTTTAAGCTGTAATTTCTAAAGATCTCGAGCGCGTTAAATTTAAAAAGGAGCCATTGGCTCCTTTTTGTTTTTCTGGCTGTAGGCTAAAGCCAGAATTCGCTGATTGCTTGACTCTCATCGTAATGGTGCGCGATTTGTGCCTGAAGTAGTTCAGCAGTAGCTATCGCATCAGTCAGAGCGTGATGAGGAGTATAGTCCGGCAAGCCATAACGGCGTCGTGATTGAGCTAATCGCAACGATTCTGGCTTCTTGCCTTTTAACGACTCCCACAGACTTCCCGGTCGCTTTTTCTGAATGTCTTCTTCTATCTGGAAAGTATCCAATACCGGGAATTCAATGCCTTCATTGATGCGATCTCGCAGTGCTTTATCGAGAAATTCACGCTCTATGCGACGATAATGCACCACCACGATCTTACCGCTTAGACAGGGCAACAGCTCATTGAGAATATCCCCTAAATCAGGCGCATCAATCAGCTCACTATGGGTAATACCGTGAATGATGACAGAGTCTTCATCCAGCTTTTGTTTCGGTCTTACTTTCCAATGACGAGCATTACGCAAAAAGATACGCTTCAGGTTAAAAGGGACCAGCCCAATCGTAATGATGTCGTTCTTATCAGGATCTAAGCCCGTGGTTTCTAAATCCAGTGCGACAAACTCAACGTCTGAAATTGGCGTATCTGGCGATGGCAATTCAGTGCCGTAAAAGGCAACCAGATTTTCATCCGTCGCCATCTCGACTTTTTGCTTAAACTTCGTGTGCCATTGGATAGTCGGCTTTTGAAAGAGCTTTTTTAACATGTTAAGCCTCACTTAAAGCTCTTGTTTGCTTGATAGCGAAACTTAAGGAAGTTTTGGCCATTACTCAGAATTTGGAAGGCATCCTTAAGGTTTCGGCGCTCAAAGTCCGACAGATTCTCCGGTTCAATATTGTTGTCAGGCTCAATGCCCATTTCAACATCGTACGCTTGGTGGCGAATTCGTACCATGGAGATGAACTCTAACGCATCTTTTAAATCTTGAGCGCGACCTTTTGGCAGAATACCGGCGTCAATAATGTCATCCAGGCGTTCAAATGAGTTCTGTGTGCGAGAGCCAACAGCCAACGCGTGAACCCTGATCAAATCGACCAGCGGGGCTGTACCACGACGCTTGAGGTTGATGGAGTTTTTATGCTGCCCATCTTTTTCCACCACAAAGCTCTTAAAGAAGCCGAGTGGAGGCGTTCGGTTAAGCGCGTTACGTGCAAGGCAAGCCAGGAATCGGTTGTTTTTACGTGCACGACGCACGATAAAGCTGGTTAACTGCTCTGCCCATTTTAGTCGTCCGTACACGCCGTCTAAATCAAAGAAGATGGATGCATTAAGCAACGCTTTCGGGTTTGGATCGTCGATCCAGTCTGCGAAACACTCTTCCCATTGTGAACGTGTCATTCTCCACATTGGGTTAGTTGCCATGATATCGCCGGTACAATATTTGTAGCCACAGGCATCTAAGCCATCGCTGACAAACTGCGCTAACTCCTCAAAATATTTACCATGCTTCGACTCCTGATAGCTCTCGTCGAGAATGATGGCATTGTCCTGATCGGTAACCAGAAGCTGCTCATCACGCCCCATGGAGCCAAGCGCGAGAAAACAGTAAGGGACAGGTGGTGGACCTAACTTTTCTTCGGCCATTTCCAGTAAGCGCTGTTTGAAACTGCGACCGATTACGGACATGGCACTGCCGACCATGTGAGAATTAGCGTCCTCGTTCACCAAACGAACAAAGCTGCTTTTTACTTCTTCAGCAACGGCGGCCAGCTCTTCGATGGTGTGCTGGTGGAAAATACTGCTTACAAGTAGCAATGAGTTTTGTGATTCGTAACGAACAATATCCGTGGTTTCAATGATACCGATTGGCTGTTGATCTTTCACCACAGGGAGGTGATGCACGTTATAACGCAACATTTTAAGCATGGCTTCGTAAATGTAAGCGTTATGATCGAGTGAGATAACTTCGGTAGTCATTACCGTCGCAACATCTTCTTGTGGGGATAAACCCTCAGCCAGTACACGCGCACACAAGTCTCGGTCGGTGACAATACCTAATACTGGAGACTGTGGGTCGTCTTCGTCTCGTACAAAGTCCGGGTCAATAATAAGCAGAGACGAGACGTTATCTTCTGCCATAATTTTTGCTGCTTCCTGAATCGACTGGCCACGCTCGATCGTCGGAGTGTCACGCGTTAGCAACGTTTTCACTTTGGAAGTCGTGAGATCATTGGCTTCTTTATTTTCAGAGATAGCCATGCGTAGTCGCGCGCTGTTTTCTACTTCGACAAAGTCAGCAAATGAGTCGTAGTTATCGTACATTTCCTGGAAAACGTCGCCAGGAATACAGTAGATGAGGGCATCATCGATCGCTTTTACAGGAAAACGAACTTTATTATTGGTAAGCAGGCCCATCTGACCAAAAAGGTCGCCTTCATCCAGTCTGCTATAAAGTTCACCTTTACGTCGGTAAACCTCAACGACGCCACTTCTCACGACGAAGAGCTCTTGAACTTCATCTCCAAAATGGATAATCGGAGTATCTTCTCGATAATACGAAATTTCGACACTTTCGGTGACTTTGGTTAGCGCTTCTTCTGGGAGTTCGTTAAAAGGGGGATACTTGGCGAGAAAGTTATAAATCTCGAGAAGTTCTGCATCCATAAGGTTGCCTTTTGATTTTCAAGTAATAAAGTAATCTTAACTTAGTTTTAAAACAGAGTCTTACTCGTTCGTCGTTTTGAGCACTTAATCATAAGATTCCGACGTGTAACACGACAATAGTAATGTCATTCGGCTAATATCTTGGATGTCGAATGAGTAAAATCGGGTTACGAAAGCATCTATTGATTCTCATGAAAGGAAATCGAATGTTGAGAAGTTTATTACTTGTGCCACTTTGTGTTTTTTCTGCACTTAGCGGTGCTTCAGAGGCGGAACAAGCGGACAAATTTGGTTATGAACATATTTATCTAAACGTTGGTGCAGGGACAACCAACGAAGAATGGTTAGAAAATGCGAATGTTACGACGATTGATTTGGGTGGTAACTATTTAGTCACGGATAACTGGCTGTTTAATGCAGACTATTCCGCACAGTTTTTTCATCCAGACACTTACACGCTGCGCATCGATCGTTTAACGGTTGGTGGTGGTTACCGATATGGCATAACCCAACAACTCGACCTTTACGGTGTTTATCGTTTAGGTGCAATTAAGGCAAAAGCAACGGATGACGATACGGATAAAACACTGGTATCCGAATCGGAATTCCTACACGCGGCAGTATTTGGCGCTAACTACTTGTTGAGTGAAACGCTGATTGTTAATGCTGAGATCGAAGCCAATCGCAGTGATATTGTTGACGAAAACAAATATAAAATAGGCTTCAACTATCAGTGGCATGACGTCATTGGTACCGGTCTTTACTACCAATACCGAGATACGGACTACTCGGGAGCACCCTCTGATTACATCAATGAGGTGGGTTTAAGCCTCAGGTTCGTTTACTAGCTTAAAGTCTTAATCGAATACAAAAAAGGTCAGCAAGTGCTGACCTTTTCTTATCTTATCGCTGCAGATTAAAGAACTGCTGCAATGCCTTTACATAGCGGGCCCATGTTTGACTTAGTCATACCAGCCACACTGATTCGGCCTGAGCCGACAATGTAAATAGCGAATTCTTCTTTCAGACGGTTCACTTGCTCTTTAGATAGACCAGAGAAAGAGAACATGCCGTTTTGGCGTTCGATAAAGCTAAAGTCTGCATCTACACCTTCTTCTTTCAGTGTCGCTACAAACAACTCACGCATCTCTTGGATACGATCACGCATTTCTGCTACTTCTGCTTCCCATTCAGCACGAAGGTCAGCATCGTTTAGAATATGCGTAACGACAGCGCTACCGTGAGCTGGTGGGTTAGAGTAGATAGAACGGATGATTGCTTTAACTTGTGAGAATGCTGTTGTTGCCACTTCTTCTGATTCAGCAACAAGAGTGAATGCACCTACACGCTCGTTGTAAAGACCGAAGTTTTTAGAGAACGAGCTAGCAACTAGGATTTCTTTGTTGTACTTAGCAAAAGTACGTAGACCCGCTGCATCTTCCTCAACACCTTTCGCGAAACCTTGGTATGCGAAGTCGAATAGAGGAAGCAATTTCTTCTCTGCAACTAGCTTAGCTAGTGTTTCCCACTCTTCTGCTGTTGGATCGATACCAGTAGGGTTGTGGCAGCAGCCGTGTAGAAGAACGATGTCGCCTTCAGAAGCAGCTTGAAGATCGTTAAGCATCGCATCGAAGTCTTTGTCTTTTGTTTCTGCGTTGTAGTAGCTGTATTGAGCAGTTTCGATGCCAGCCGCAGTGAACACACCATTGTGGTTTGCCCAAGTAGGGTTGCTGATCCAGATTTTAACGTCGCCTAGCTGACGTTTGATGAATTCACCAGCAACACGCAGTGCACCTGTACCACCTGGCGCTTGAGCTGTTTTTGCACGTTTGTCTGCAACCACTTCAGCGCTCTCGCCGAATAGCAGTTTTTGTACTGCTAGAGCGTATTCTGCAGTCCCTTCGATGGTTAGGTAAGATTTAGTTTTCTCAGTCTCAATTAGAGCTGCTTCAGCTTTCTTTACCGTAGCAAGAACAGGGGTTTCACCTTGTTCGTTTTTGTAAATACCTACGCCAAGGTTGATTTTTTCTGCGCGAGTATCTTTTTTAAATTCTTCAGTAAGACCAAGAATAGGGTCGGCCGGAGCGGCTACTACTTTTTCAAACATAATCTTCATCCATGTTAATCGAAGGGTGTGCCCGTATTTATACCTTTCAGCATTACTTGTTACAACACCTTCTGATAAGAAAACCTAAAAAAGATGCTATTAGAAATCGAATTCAAAGATAAACCAGACTTTTGGCATGCTAACAGTGCTAAGAAGGGGAGTTAGAAGCAAGCTTTATCGAGAATTGATGCTGTTTTGTACATCGAATGCAATCGTTTACTTCGAAAGTGTCTATGTGCCAAATTGTTACGGAAAAGTTACATGGTTCTGCTTAACTGATGGCATAGAAAGCCTAGGTAAACTCGTTACAAAACAAGAACGCAAAACTAACACAGGAGAATCAGATAGAGATGTTTTTGGGTTCAATTTCTTGTTCTTCTTTTTTAATGGCTTTTTGAGGTTAATGTCGGGTTTGACTGGATTGGACGAGAAACCAGATTAGACGTTGTTTTTTCTATGTCAGGATGTCTTTATTTGATTCAAAATTACGTCAACTAGAGGTCATTGGGTGGAATATTGGCAAACTTAACAGAGCATAGCTGGTTAACGAAAACACTTTCGTTGTTTTGACCCGGAGGTGTGCATCATCAATGACTCAATACAACCAACATATTTAAGATAGCACTGATAGCCAGTGAGCCGACCCGATAGTCGGCCCGATAGTCGGCCCATGATGATGCACCGAATTTTACCGATGTGCGCGTCTAGTCGTCTTGTTCTTCTTTGCTAGCGTTTTCCTCGTTGAGGTGTTTTACAATCGCCTCTTTCGCATGTTCTTCCGTTGCTGTTTCACCGGGTGGCACAACGAGATCCGCCATTTTGTGTACACCCATTGCATCTTCAGCAATATGTAACCAGTCTGGGTGCCAATAATAAGGATCGGACGCACCAGGGTGGTCCCAGCTATGGACACCTTTATGCGCTCCTCGGTATGAGAGATCATCCATGGTAAACACTTTCATAACTTCCTCCAAAAACGTCATTTCTTTGAAAGTATGGAACATAATTCTACACTTCGGATCGCGAATTCATCTTACTAAGATTGATTAATTACCTTGCAAGAACGATAAGTCAGCTATCAGAATGTCGGCGCGAAGTATGCTAAGGTGCACCCGAAGTCAAAGTGAGAGAATGATGAATCGATACCGTCAATTAGCTGAGCTGTTTAAAACTCAGATTCAGCAGAATACATGGAGAGCAGGGGAGAAGCTGCCATCTGTGCGTGTGACCAGCCGTAATCATTCAGTGAGTGCGGGGACGGTATTACAGGCTTACCAGTTACTGGAAGCTCAGGGCTGGGTAAGTGCTAAACCTCAATCCGGCTATTATGTTACGGCCGAATTAGAGCGTTTTGAGGCAAGCAATGAAGTCGTGCCAGCTTATCGCTCTAGCTTCAATGATGAGCTTTACGATTATCTTAAACATCAAGGATTGCCCGATGCAGTGCGTTTGGGCTCCGCGTTTCCCGACGCCAGTTTATTTCCTTTCGAAGCCTTAAACCGCAACCTCGCCAGCTCTGGCCGTAAAATGGGGCCAGAAAGCTTGCTTGATAACATGCCTCCGGGGAGTGAGTCATTACGTCGTTTGATCGCGCAGCGGTACATACAGCAAGGCATATCGATTACGCACGAAGATATTGTGATCACCTCTGGCGCGCTCGAGGCGTTAAATCTGAGCTTGCAAGCGGTTACTCAGCCCGGAGATACGGTTGTTGTGGAGTCACCGGCTTTTTATGGTGCGCTTCAAGCGATAGAACGTCTTGGGCTGAAGGCAATCGAGGTTTCTGTAGACAGTCAAAACGGGCACGATCTTGAACAGCTTAAAGCAATATTTGCAAAACATGCTGTTCGCGCTTGTTGGCTGATGGTTAATTTTCACAACCCGACGGGTGCACTGCTGTCAGATGAACAAAAGGAACGGATTGTCCGGATGGCGGAACAACATGATGTCTACTTAATTGAAGATGATGTCTATTCCGAGCTTTATTTCACGGCGAATAAACCGACTTCTCTTAAAACTTTTGATACGCAAGGGCGAGTGCTTCACTGCTCTTCACTCTCTAAGAGTCTCTGTCCGGGGTATCGGCTAGGATGGGTGGTGAACCATCGCTTTAACGAACCGATCCAAAAGCTACAGCTTATCTCTACTTTGTCGGGGAGTGCACCGATTCAGCAAGGTATCGCCCATTATCTGCAAAATGACAGCTACGACAATCACTTGAGAAAGCTGCGAAAAATCATGCAACAGCGCCAAAGCTTGTTCATTGAACTTATACAACGCTACTTGCCCCAAAACCTGACTTATAACGTACCTGAAGGTGGCTACTTTGTATGGGTTAAGTTGCCAAATGGGACGGACAGCAAGTCGATTTATCAAGCTCTGTTGCAACAACAGATAACTGTGGCATATGGGAAGTTGTTTTCAAGCGATACCAAGTTTAAAAACTACCTGCGACTTAATACTTCCATGCCTGTCGATGGAGCATTAGAAAATGCCATCAAAAAAATAGGCGAGTTGCTGACAACTGTTTAGGCATTTATCACGTTAACTGTATCAGTTCATCTTAGTCGGAGTGTGGTTTAATCAATGCAGTAACAACCTCTTACCTCGGAGTGATAATGAAAAAGCAGTTGGTGAAACATGAATTAACACTGATCATTGTGGCGATATTTAGTGCTTTCTTACTTGTGTTTGGACACCTTATTTTGGCCAAGTCATTTGCACATTATGCGTGGGTTGAATATACCGCTGCGGTCATTCCGTTCGTTATCTTTGGTTTGTGTTTTGTCGGTGTGAGGTATGCGGTGAAAGCCGATCAAGAGGAAAGTAATTCTTAATTTGGTGAGTGCCAGATAAAACAAAAGACCTCCACTTGGGAGGTCTTTTTAATTCTGTTTCACTAAAAGTGATTAGAAGTTCGCAGAACGAGGTGTACGTGGGAATGGGATCACGTCACGAACGTTGCCCATGCCAGTTACGTAAGAAACCAGACGCTCGAAGCCTAGACCAAAGCCTGCGTGTGGCACTGTGCCGTAACGACGTAGGTCGCGGTACCAGCTCATGTGCTCAGGGTCGATACCCATTTCACGCATACGTGAATCTAGAATGTCCAGACGCTCTTCACGTTGAGAACCACCGATGATTTCACCGATGCCTGGTGCTAGAACGTCCATCGCTGCTACTGTCTTGCCATCGTCGTTCATACGCATGTAGAACGCTTTGATGTCTTTCGGGTAGTTCTTAACGATTACTGGCGCTTTGAAGTGCTCTTCCGCTAGGAAACGCTCGTGCTCAGAAGACATGTCGATACCCCATTCAACTGGGAATTCGAACTCACGACCAGAATCCAGAAGGATTTGGATTGCGTCAGTGTAGTCTACTTGTGCGAAGTCAGAAGAAACAAATTGCTCCAGACGAGTGATAGCTTCTTTGTCGATGCGTTGTGCGAAGAACTCAAGGTCATCACGACGCTCTTCAAGTACTGCTTTAAATACGTACTTCAGCATGTCTTCAGCAAGTTTTGCTACGTCGTCTAGCTCTGCAAACGCAACTTCAGGCTCAACCATCCAGAATTCTGCCAGGTGGCGGCTTGTGTTTGAGTTTTCAGCACGGAAAGTAGGGCCGAAAGTGTAAACTTTGCTGATTGCACAAGCGTAAGCTTCCGCGTTTAGCTGACCAGAAACTGTCAGGAACGTCTCTTTACCGAAGAAGTCTTCGTTGTAATCTACTTTGCCAGCGTCTGTGCGAGGTAGGTTTTCCATGTCTAGCGTAGAAACGCGGAACATTTCACCCGCACCTTCTGCGTCAGAAGCGGTGATTAGTGGCGCAGATACCCAGAAGTAACCTTGCTCGTGGTAGAAACGGTGAATAGCTTGAGACAGGCAGTTACGTACACGAGCTACCGCGCCGATCACGTTTGTACGTGGACGAAGGTGTGCTACTTCACGTAGGTACTCGATCGAGTGACGAGTTTTTGCCATTGGGTAAGTTTCAGCATCTTCAACCCAACCAACAACTTTAACGTCAGTTGCTGCCAGTTCGAAGTCCTGACCTTTCGCAGGAGACTCAACAATCTTACCAGTTACTTCAACAGAGCAGCCTGTAGTCAGCTTTAATACTTCGTCGTCGTAATTATTAAGATTATTAGGGACCACGGCCTGAATCGGGTCGAAACAAGAGCCGTCATAAATGGCAAGGAAAGAGATTCCAGCTTTGGAATCACGACGTGAACGGATCCAGCCACGAACAGTAACTTCACTGTCTACTGCTAGCTGACCTTTCAAAACGTCTGATACAGGCGCGTAAGTCATGTTTTCAATATTCTCCATAGAGGTAAAAATTCAACTCAACGCTCTTTAAAGTCCTTGTTTCATAATCTTTTTGTTTAAAAAACAAGCAGAGTGCTGGGTTGGGTAGAATTTTACAGATTCAACGAGACATATTACCTGTCAATTCGTCAGCTTCAACCTTTATATTCATTTTGAAGGTCAGAAAAAGATGATTTCATCTTAGTTTTACCCCTGATGAAAGCAGGAATAGCGAAAAACGTTCAGACAGAAATGCAAGTAGACACTGATATTCCGTTTATGGGGAGTTCGAAACTACGTTTTTAAACACATGCTGCGTTAATCACACTGTTTTTTTTGTGTATTCATAACGTGATTATTATGTAATCAAATAACTGGCGAATGGCAAAACTCGACGCTCGGTTATCATTCACTTAAATAAAAATACTGATTTATGACTCAATAATGGACTAATGCTTGTCTCTTGGCAGTGATTTCCTTAGTATATCGCGTCTTTTTTAAAGCCTGAGAATCAAGATGAAAACAGAATTGTACAAAGAGTTCATGTTCGAAGCGGCACACCACTTGCCACATGTACCCGAAGGTCATAAGTGTGGTCGCTTGCATGGACACTCTTTCCTTGTTCGTCTTTATGTAGAAGGTGAGGTAGACCCGCATACGGGTTGGGTTGTTGACTTTGCAGAAATCAAAGCGGCTTTCAAACCAATTTACAATCGTTTAGACCATTACTACTTAAACGATATTGAAGGTCTGGAAAACCCAACCAGCGAAGTGCTAGCGAAATGGATTTGGCAGCAACTGAAACCAAGCCTTCCGCTGCTAAGCAAAGTAGAGATCAAAGAAACTTGCACAGCAGGTTGTATCTACAAAGGCGAGTAATCGCAACAAGCGTTCATTTACAAAGGCAAGCTTATTCGCTTGCCTTTGTTGTATCTGGGCGATGAAAACTACGCTAAGTACACATACAAAAAAGCCCGAGCAGTGGCTCGGGCTTGGTGTTCAGAAGGTAGGATTAGCAGATAACTTTTATTGCCAGACCGCCTTGAGAAGTTTCGCGGTATTTCGCGTTCATGTCTTTACCTGTCTCTAGCATGGTTTCGATAACCTTATCCAGAGATACGGTAGGAGCTGAAGAACGACGCAAAGCCATACGAGTCGAGTTGATTGCTTTTACCGCTGCAATACCATTACGCTCGATACATGGAACCTGAACTTGACCAGCGACAGGGTCACATGTCAGACCTAAGTTGTGCTCCATTGCGATTTCTGCTGCCATACAAACCTGTTCTGGGCTACCACCCATCAGCTCTGCAAGGCCGGCTGCTGCCATTGAACACGCCACGCCAACCTCACCCTGACAGCCAACTTCTGCGCCAGAGATAGATGCATTACGCTTGTAAAGACCACCGATTGCACCAGAAGCCGCAAAGTAACGGATGTAGTCTTTCTCAGATACGGTCTGAATGAACTTGTCGTAGTAAGCCAGTACTGCAGGGATAATGCCACACGCACCATTCGTTGGTGCCGTTACAACACGACCACCTGCTGCGTTTTCTTCGTTTACAGCAAACGCAAACATGTTTACCCAGTCAACCACAGACATAGGATCATTGGTTGTCTTTTCAGACGTAAGCAGTTGTTGGCGCAGCGCTGCAGCTCGGCGAGGCACACGCAGTGGACCAGGTAGAATGCCTTCTTCGTTCATACCGCGATCCATACATTCGCGCATGGTGCGCCAGATGTTCGCAAAGTAGGTACGCGTCTCTTCATCAGAATGAAGCGCTTGTTCATTTTTCATGGTTAGCGCACTGATAGAAAGGCCACTCTCTCGACACTGGCTAACCAGTTCTTCTGCCGTTGTGAATGCGTAAGGAACCTTAATTGGGTTTTCGACTTCTTTACCGAAGTTTTCTTCATCAACGATAAAACCACCACCGATAGAGTAGTAGGTTTTTGAGTATGCTTTTTCTTCGTCAATCCAAGCATGGATTTGCATACCATTTTCGTGAAGTTCCAAATTCGTTTTGTGGAAGTTCATTCCACCTTCGCGCGGAAACGATACTGTATGACAGTGCATGCCAACAGGAAGACGTTCAGTTTCTTCTACGCGAGCAATAAAGCCCGGAATAGAATCGATATCAACTTTCTCAGGGGAGTTGCCTGCAAGACCCATGATAATAGCGATATCTGTGTGGTGACCTTTCCCTGTCAGTGATAGCGATCCATAAACGTCAACGGTGATTTTAGTGATGTCGCGTAATTTTCCCATTGCACGAAGATCATCAATAAACTCTTTACCCGCTTTCATTGGGCCTACAGTGTGTGAGCTTGAAGGTCCAACACCGATTTTATAGATATCAAATACACTAATCATATCGATTACCTCAGAAGAAAGCCTCCCAAGGGGATTTGGGAGGCTTAATTTTTATCGTTATATTTTTCGATTAATCACGCTGGTATTTCAGCTGAGATTAAAGAGCGCCGTAGATTACAGAACTAATCGCTGCAAGACCACAGATAGCTGTGAAAATTTGCACAGGTGCTGAAGTTTTGTACTTCGCCATTGCTGGCACTTTGTGCATAGCGAAAACAGGCATCAGGAATAGGATTGCCGCAATCATTGGTGCACCCATTGTTTCAATCATACCTAGGATGCTTGGGTTAACGATAGCAACGATCCAAGTCGTCAGTACGATGAAGATTAGCGACACTTTTTCAATCTTGCTTATTTGAGTGTTAGAGCGAGATTTGATTAGACCAACCAGACCTTCGTGAGCACCCAAGAAGTGACCAAAGTAGCTAGAAGTAATTGCTGCAAACGCAACCAGTGGACCTAAGTAAGAGATCAGTGGAGACTCATGAACGTTCGCTAAGTAAGAAAGAACCGAGATGTTTTGCGCTTGTGCTGTTGCTAGTTGCTCTGGAGACAGAGAAAGCACTACAGAGAACACGAAGAACATCACGAAGCCCATTAGCATCATTGCTGCGCCGCCAGTGATAGCATCAGTTTTCTTCACTGCGTTTTCACCGTACACACGACGTTGCTCTTTAGAGAATTGAGAAATGATAGGGCTGTGGTTGAATGAGAATACGATGATTGGAATTGCCAGCCAAACGATAGAAGGCATGTCACCCCAGTTTGGCGCAACTTCTATCATGGATGTGTTCCAGTCAGGAATTAGGTAGAAAGACAGCGCTAGCAGGATAAATACTAGTGGGTAAACCATCGCTGATGTTGCTTTCAGCATGAGCTCTTTACCGAATACCACGCCTGCTGTCATTGCTGCGATAAGAGCACCAGACAGTAACCAGCGAGGAATAGATTCCATGCCCATTTGGTTAACCAGGAATGAGTCAACCGTGTTAGTGATGCCGACACCGTAGATAAGTACGATAGGGTAAATAGCGAAGAAGTAAGCGAAAGTAATAAGGTTTGCGCCAGTTTTACCGAAGTGCTCTTCTACTGTGTCAGTGATGTCTGCTTCTGGATTCTTAGCTGAAAGAACGAAACGAGCCAGAGATTTGTGTGCGAACCAAGTCATTGGAGCCGCAATTAGGGCTAGGATTACTAATGGCCAAAAACCACCCGCACCTGCTTTGATTGGTAGGAACAGTACACCTGCACCTACTGCTGTACCGAATAACGACAGACACCAGGTGAAGTCTTTGTAAGAAAACTTACTAGACGATTGTGCGGTAGAAACCGCTGAATTGATTGAATTCATTTTTTGTTTACTCATTTTGGGAACAGGAAATAAGTCGGGTGCAATTTTGCAAGATTTTGCATTGAGAAAATTAGATCTAGGTCATGTATTGATTGGGCTTATTGAATAATATGTCAAAAACCTGTTTTTTATCACGAAAATGATGTGCTACTAGTGATTATTGTTAATGTGTCGAATTAGAAAATCTAATTGATAGTCTTATTTGTACATATTTTTATCAGTGCAAACGCTTGCGGTGGAAATGACAAATTAAACTAATGTAAATGAGAGGTTACGAATAGATTTTTTGAAGTGAAATGTTGGATGGAAGGGCAGCTAAGGAGCCTCATGCTTGCTCGGAAATCATACTTATTTGTAAATCACCGCTACTTAGCGATGATGTGCCTTTGCATCGACTCAATAATCTGAGCGGTCATGCCCCAAATAAAGTGCTGACGATAAGGAATAGCAAATACACGGTGGCTCGTTTGTTTAAGGTTAAATTTGCTGCTGTAGAGTTTGCTCGGATTTAAAATATGGTTTGCAGGTACTTCAAACACATACTCAACTTCATTAGGATCAATATGAGTTTTGTAGTTTGGCGATACAAAAGCCAAAAAAGGGGTGACATTAAAGCGGCTAATGGTAGGCAGTTTGGGCAATTGGCCAAAGATGTGTATGTCATTATTTGCGATACCAATTTCTTCTTTTGTCTCACGAAGCGCGGTATTCACTAAGTGAATGTCTTCTGTTTCAAATTTACCTCCGGGAAAGCTGATTTGTCCTGGATGATGGCGCAAGTGCTCGGCTCGCTTGGTTAAAATGACTTGCAATCCTTCCGGGCGTTCCACAAATCCAATCAATACCGCAGCGTCACGCAGTGGCTTATCTTTTAAAAAGCTTAACCGAGCGAGTGATTCTTTGTGATACCCAGTAGGCAACTGCAGTTGAAAGTTTTGTAGTAGCTTTGTTTTATTGATGACCAAATTGCGTCCTTTTGTCTAACATCTATTGATAATTATAGAGGAGCCGCATCCTCTCTTAATGTGTTATCAAGATTATAACGATGGTGAACCGGAGTAAATCAGACATTAGGGTAACAACGCTGATGCAAAAACGCCTCCAGTTGCGGAGGCGTTGATATAGGGTTTGAAGATTACCGCTGGTGTTACTCTAACGCTGGTAAAATTTTCGACAGTTTATCCAGTGTCTCCTGATACTCGGAAGCGCATTCACTGTCTGCCACGACGCCACCGCCGGCCCAAGCGTACAAGTTGCCTTTCTCTGCAACCAAAGTGCGAATGGTAATGCTAGTGTCCATACGACCATGGCGAGATATGTAACCAATACTGCCGCAGTAAGCGCTGCGTCGATGAGGTTCTAGCTCTTCAATAATTTGCATCGCACGCACTTTAGGTGCACCAGTGATTGAACCGCCAGGGAAGCACGCCCTTAACAAATCCGCAGGAGAGTGTTGCTCATCTAAATCTGCACGAATCGTACTGACCAAATGGTGAACCGCAGGGAAGCTTTCGATATCAAACAGTTTTGGCACATGAACACTACCCGGTGAGGCAACGCGGCCAATATCATTTCGCAACAGATCGACAATCATTAAGTTTTCAGCCTGATCTTTCTCTGCGGTCTGCAAATCATGGGCGTTCGCCTTGTCTCGCTCTGCATCCAGACTGCGAGGGCGCGTGCCTTTGATTGGCTTGGTTTCGATGACCCTCTCTTTTAGCTCCAGAAAACGTTCTGGTGAGATGCTTAAAATCGAAGACTCAGGCATACGAATAAATGCAGAAAAAGGCGCTTGGTTGGCGGATTCCAGCTTCAGGTAGGCTTGCCACTCGCTGCCAGAGTATGGCGCATTGAAACGTTGTGCTAAGTTGATTTGATAACAGTCACCGCTTAGCAGGTACTCTTGCACGCTATTAAAACGAGTAGCGTAAGATTGCTCGGTCATGTTCGATTGCCAAGCGCCAGCTAAACTAAATTCAGCGTCTTGTACGGCGGTTTGTTTATCGAGCCAACCCAAGGCTGACACAATGTTTTGCCCAACGATACAGGCCTTGCTTAGTTTATGATCGACAACGATCGCCCATTGATAAAGGCCAACCGCCATATCCGCTGTTTGCAGGTCTTTTTCGGCAAGCTCTGGCATAGCTTCTACGCGGCGACCTAAATCATAGCTGAAGTAGCCAAGCGCACCGCCGACAAACGGAAGATCCCACTCTGAACCGAGCTCAACACTCGGTAGCCATTGCTGTTGCAATTGACCGAGCAGGGCAAACGGGTCATCAGCCGACACATAATCGTCAGATGGTGTCTTGATGCGTGTGTTTTCGGCAATGGTTTCTAACGTCGCAACTGGGTTCGCCACGAGAATGTCAAAACGGCTGTCGATGTGAGTTTCTGACGCAGAACGCAGCAACATCGCCCAAGGCTGATGCTGAATACGCGAAAAAAGGTGAAGTGCTAAGTCTGGTGCGTAATCCAACGCTTTAAAATCAATGAATTGATTATCCATGTTGTTCATTTGTGTAATTTGTGACAAAGAGATCGTTCACTGCATGGCATGTCATGGGCAGCAAGAGTATCATATTCCACCGTATAGCCAAACTTCCTCTCTACAAAGGGTTCTGAGGAGGTTTCACTATACAAGAAGGCGACTTCAGTAACTCGTGTGTCGATATCAGCCATTCGACAACCGTTTATAAAATGTGTTTATAAAAATGAAGCTCAAAAGAGCAACTCGCTCAACAAACACGATTGAAGCCAAGCCAGTAATGGAAGCATAACTATAATGAGGCATGTAATGACGGTAATTCGCAAGCAGGATGTCATCAGCAGTGTTGCTGATGCGCTACAGTACATTTCTTACTACCACCCGCTAGACTTTGTTCAAGCCCTTGAAAAAGCCTACCACCGCGAAGAGAGCCAAGCCGCGAAAGACGCGATTGCGCAGATCTTAATTAACTCCCGTATGTCGGCAGAAGGCCACCGCCCAATCTGTCAGGACACCGGTATCGTGACGTGTTTTGTCAACATCGGCATGGGCGTTCAGTGGGACTCGACGGACATGACGGTTCAGCAAATGGTAGATGAAGGCGTTCGACAGGCCTACACGAATCCAGATAACCCATTGCGTGCATCGGTTCTGATGGATCCTGCTGGTAAACGTATTAACACTAAAGACAACACGCCAGCGGTAGTACACATCAACATGGTACCGGGCGATAAAGTTGAAATTCAGATCGCGGCTAAAGGCGGCGGCAGTGAAAACAAAACTAAGATGGTGATGCTAAACCCATCTGACGATATTGTCGAGTGGGTAGAAAAAACACTACCAACGATGGGCGCGGGTTGGTGTCCACCGGGCATGCTTGGCATTGGTATCGGCGGTACGGCTGAAAAAGCAGCGGTACTGGCTAAAGAATCGCTTATGGAGCACATCGATATTCAAGAGCTTATCGACCGTGGTCCACAAAACGCAGAAGAAGAACTTCGTCTTGATATCTTCAATCGCGTGAACAAGCTTGGTATCGGTGCGCAAGGTCTTGGCGGCCTGACGACAGTCGTTGACGTTAAGATCAAAACAGCGCCAACACATGCTGCGTCTAAACCAGTATGTCTGATCCCGAACTGTGCGGCGACTCGTCACGTACACTTCACGCTAGATGGCTCAGGCCCGGCAGACTTAACGCCACCTAAGCTTGAAGAGTGGCCAGATATCACTTGGGAAGCGGGCGCGAATACCCGTCGTGTGAACTTAGACGAAGTGACACAAGCTGATGTTGAGCAGTGGAAGACAGGCGAGACCGTTCTTCTTTCTGGTAAGATTCTTACTGGTCGCGATGCGGCACACAAACGCATCCAGACTATGTTGCAAAATGGTGAGGGGCTGCCAGAAGGTGTCGATTTCAAAGGTAAATTTATCTACTACGTTGGCCCTGTAGACGCTGTGGGTGATGAAGCCGTAGGTCCTGCTGGCCCGACAACGTCAACTCGTATGGACAAATTCACCGACATGATGCTTGATGAAACGGGCATTATGGGCATGATCGGTAAAGCGGAGCGTGGCCCTGCGACCGTTGAATCTATCAAGAAGCACAAAGCGGTTTACTTGATGGCGGTTGGCGGTGCGGCTTATCTGGTTGCGAAGGCGATTAAGAAAGCGCGCGTAGTAGCGTTTGAAGATCTCGGTATGGAAGCGATCTACGAATTTGAAGTAGAAGACATGCCAGTGACAGTCGCGGTAGACTCTAACGGTGTGAACGCTCACCAGATTGGTCCGGACACTTGGAAAGTAAAAATCCAAGAGATGGAAGCTTAATGTAAATGGCATTTTGTAGCGTCTCAGCCATGAGAATGTGACAAGGTGCTGATTTACCTAGCAAACAATTGACAAAAGTGCAGCGAAAACTGCACTTTTTGTCTATATACTAGGTATATTAACCTTTGGGCATAGCAACAGACGTTATGCGAACAATAATAATTAGGAGACGGCATGCCTCGTTTTATTCAAATTCTACAAATTATTCTTGCTGTTGTGGTGGGTGGCTTTGTTGGCTATGACTTGATTCTTCACGGTATCAGTATCTTTGATGAAAAATACGTCACTATTACGTGTGTATTGTGGGTAGTGCTAGAGGTAGCGCTATTCGTTATCTACAAACTGATTGAAGAAGATTAGAACGTTTAAGCTTAAATCGTTTGATCGATAGTTAGAATGCCGAAGCCTCTGAGAATTCTCAGGGGCTTTTGTGTTTTTGGGCAACGCCTTTATGCTGTGAGTATTTTGTTCATCTTTGATTAATGTATGTAAAATTAGACTCATAGCGACGTCATATTGGTATGGCAGAACGAATGAGATAAATAAAAAGCATGAAAAGAATTACAAAAGAAGTGAATGACTTTATTAGCCGTGGTATGGACTCTAATGTCCGAATCGCCGTTACAGGCTTATCCCGAGCGGGCAAAACGGCGTTTATTACTTCTATGGTCGATCAGCTGCTTTATACGGCGACTCACGATAATCTGCCATTACTAACCGCAGCCAGAGACAAAAGATTGATAGGCGCTAAACGTGAGCCTCAATCGAACATGATGGTTCCCCGTTTTGCTTACGACGAAGCCATCGCTCAAATTCATGCCACGCCTCCAGCGTGGCCAGTGCCAACGCGCGATGTAAGTGAAATTCGACTGGCGCTGAAATATAAGCCGAATAAAACCACCAAAAAGTTATTGAGCAAAACCGCGGTCCTTAACGTGGATATCATCGATTATCCGGGAGAATGGTTGCTTGATTTACCGCTTCTGGATATGGATTTCGCCACCTGGTCGCAAACGCAGTTTAATGCGCTAAAAGGTCAACGCAGTCAGTTGGCAGAAACGTGGTTAGAAGAACTGGAAAACCTGGACCTTAACGAGAGTGTCAATGAAAAGCAGCTCGAGAGCATTGCGCATTCTTACACGCAATATCTACATGGTTGTAAAGACGCAGGGTTGCATTGGGTTCAACCAGGGCGTTTTGTTCTGCCGGGTGAATTGGCCGGAGCGCCGGTTCTGCAATTTTTCCCTTGTAGGGTTGAAGCAGAGACCAAGCCTGTTAAAGGCAGTAATCTAGCGATGCTAGAAGCGCGTTTCCATGAATATCAGCAAAAAGTGGTGAAGGCGTTCTACAAGCATCACTTTGCGACGTTTGACCGCCAAATTGTGCTGGTGGATTGCTTACAACCTTTAAATGCCGGAGATGAGGCATTTTACGATATGCGCCAGGCATTGGAGCAAATAATGCATAGCTTCCGCTACGGACGCAGCAGTTTTATTCGTCGGCTATTTTCTCCCAAAATCGACAAAGTTCTCTTTGCTGCAACCAAAGCAGACCATGTTACGCCAGAACAGCATCCGAATTTGGTCTCTTTGCTCCAGCAGATGGTGCATCCCGCTTGGCAAACTGCCGCTTATGAGAACATTGAAATGAGCTGTATGAGTATTGCTTCGATTCAGGCCACGACGCCGGGGTTTATTTCCACCGGCTACAAGACCGTTCCGGCTTTGCAGGGTATAACACTGGATGGCGAACCAATGACGATGTTCCCTGGTGAAGTACCAAGGAAACTACCGAATGCGGCATATTGGCAAAACAGTGGTTTTGATTTCACTTCGTTCCGTCCAATGCCGTCAGCAAGTGATGAACCAATGAAACACATACGCTTAGATAAAGCCTTGGATTACCTAATCGGAGATAAGCTGAAATGAGTGAGTTTAAACAAAAACAGGTCTTCTCCGACAATGTACTAGAGAAAGAAAAGGATTCTGTATCTGAGGATTTAACTTCTCAACAAGCCTTTAGTGACAAAGAAACCTTTGTGCCTGTCACGGTGCAAGAAGAACAGCCTGAAACAGAGCAGGAACTGCAGCTTGAGCATGTGATTCGGCCTAAACCCGGACGAAAGTGGTTAGCGACAGGCTTGTTAGCCTCGTTTTCTGGCCTTGTTGGCTGGCAGGCAATTGATTCGGTTATCACTGCGGTCCAAACATCCGACTGGCTTGCATTAGGCTGGGCTGGCTTTATTACGGCTGTCGCCTCTTTCGGTTTAGGCGCACTGGGCAAAGAGTTGTGGAAGTTACGCAAACTGAGAAATCACTTTAGCATTCAGGAAGAAAGCGAATTGCTGGTGAACAGTGACAGTGTTGGCAAGGGTAAAACGTTTTGTGAGAAAGTGGCTGAACAGAGTGGCGTTCTGGCAGAAAATCCGGGCTTTGACCGCTGGAAAAACAGCGTAAACCCTGCGCACAGCGACGCTGAAATTCTCGATATGTACGACTCAATGGTGGTTAGCCAGCAAGATAAGCTCGCCACTAAAATTGTGTCTCAACATGCCACCGAATCCGCGGCTTTGGTGGCAGTAAGCCCGCTGGCCGCCGCAGATATGTTTTTGGTAGCTTGGCGTAACTTCAAAATGATCGACAATTTATCGAAAGTCTATGGCGTCGAACTGGGTTATGCGTCGCGAATAAAACTGCTCAAAGCGGTCTTCGTGAATATGGCTGCCGCCGGTGCGAGTGAGCTAGCGATTGATGCTGGCATGGATTTAATGTCGATGGATCTTGCGGGCAAAGTATCAGCTCGCGCAGGTCAGGGGCTTGGTGTCGGTATTCTTACTGCGCGTTTGGGCTTAAAAGCGATGACACTGTTACGCCCATTACCTTGGTATCCTGAGCGTCAGGTTAAACTGGGTACAATTCGCAAAGCGGTAGTGGCGAAAGTTGCATCAATTACGATGAAACCGTAACCAATATCACCATTGATGAATAGGATTGCTTGACGCCATTCCAAGCTTGATAGAAACTACTGTCAACTTTTCCTGACAGTTGTGAATTGGGATATTTTCAGTGCGTCTTGAAGTCTTATGTGAAGATAGACTCGGTCTTACCCGAGAACTGCTCGATATTTTAGCATCTAAAAGTATCGACTTGCGTGGTATCGAGATTGATATCAGCGGCATTATATATTTGAATTGCCCGGATATTGATTTTGATACCTTTAGCGAATTAATGGCCGAAATCCGACGTATTTCGGGGGTTAAAGACGTACGTAAAATCCAGTTCATGCCCATGGAACGCCATAATACCGAGCTGCTTTCGCTGGTGGATAATCTGCCAGATCCCGTCTTTGCTATCGACCTAAAAGGCGCGGTAGACATGGCCAACATGTCTGCGTTGTCTCTGCTAGGTTTGCACAAGCAAGAGGTGATTGGCACACAAATTGGTACGCTATTACCAAGCATGCGTTTCTCCCGTTGGTCAGAAGGGGTGAACGCCCGAACTCGTGAAAATCTGGTGATTGATGGTCTGGATTACATTCTCGAGTTAATGCCGGTTTATATTAAAGATGAAGCGCAAAACTCGACACTGGCGAGTACGTTGATCACGATTCGCTCCAGCCAGCAAGTTTCGCGAATTGAAGAAGCCGTGCCGCTGCATAACCCGCTTGGTTTTGAACACTTTGTCGGATTATCTAACCGCCATAAAGCATTGATGAACCAAGCCAAGAAATTGTCTGTCCTTGATCAGCCTTTATTGATTGAAGGTGAAACTGGCACTGGTAAAGAAATGCTGGCAAAAGCGTGTCACAGCCGATCTAGCCGAGCGAGCAAGCCTTTCCTCGTACTGAGCTGCGCGTCTATGCCGGATGATGTGGCTGAAACTGAACTGTTCGGCCATGCGCCAGGCTCATTTAACCACGAGCAGGGGCACAAAGGCATTTTCGAACAAGCGAATGGCGGCACCGTCTTCTTGGATGAAATTGGTGAGATGAGCTCCCACTTGCAAATCAAGCTACTGCGTTTTCTTCAGGATGGTAATTTCCGTCGAGTTGGCGCAGAGGATGAAATGCACGTTGATGTGCGCATTATCGCCTCTACCAAGCATAACCTTGCTGAGCTGTCGGAAGCGGGTATGTTCCGTGAAGATTTATACTATCGCCTGAACGTTCTTACGTTGACGATTCCTCCTTTACGTAAGCGCTCTAATGATGTCGCTCCACTATTAGAGCTGTTTGTGACCAAGCACGCGCAGCAATTGGGTATTGATAAACCGGATTTCGATGAAGATTTGATCGACGGACTCGCAAACTACCAATGGCCAGGCAATATGCGTCAACTCGATAATATGGTTCTTCGAGCGTTAACCGAGATGGATGGTCATTTATTGAAGGTTGAACACTTTAATTTGCCACAACCTCAATCTGTCGGTGGTGGCAGTGCGACACTCAATTTAGATGGCTCTTTGGATGAGATCATGCGTGATTACGAGTCTCAGATCCTTGAGCGTTTGTATCAGTCATTCCCATCAAGTCGCAAGCTGGCGAAGCGTTTGAATGTATCACATACATCAATTGCCAATAAACTGCGTGACTATGGGATTCGTAAAAATTAATCCTGAACGAAGAGAAAACGGACGTTGTCATTTGTAATGGAAGATAAAAGTTCATCCGTCGCCGTTCATAAGTTGGACGGCGACTTACTTCTGCGTACTGCTGAAATCGCAGATGCTGATATGATCGCTGAATATTTTCAGGTGAATCGCGAGTATTTAAAGCCGTATGAACCAACCCGTGAGGACGCCTTCTTTACCGTCAATGGTTGGCTACAAAAACTCATTAAATTAAGCGAACTCCATCGTCAAGGGCTTGGCTATTACTGTCTTCTCATTGATACCCAAAAACAACGCATGTTAGGCACAATTTCCTTCAGCGGCCTGGTGCGTTTCCCATTCCACTCATGCAGCGTTGGTTACTCTCTTGCCCAAACGGCGCAGGGTAACGGATACATGCGTCGTGGTCTTAAAATGGCTTGTGATTACATGTTCGACGTACAAAATATGCATCGAATTCAAGCAGGGTACATGCCGCACAACAAACGCAGCGAAGCGGTTCTGGAACATGTTGGCTTTAATAAAGAAGGCTATGCGAAGGACTATCTTTTGATAGATGGCGAGTGGCAAGATCATATCTTAACTTCACTGACTAAACCTGACTGGCAACCAAAGGCTCGATGATATGGAAAGACTAGAGAAGCAGTTAAAGCTATTAATAGAGTTGGATCAGTTGAAAAATGTGCTTCGCCGAACCCGTGTTAAAAGCGCGGAAGGCAGACTGGAGAACAGCGGAGAACACAGTTGGCACGTAGCTCTGATGGCCGTCTTGATGGAAGAACATGCCAATGCCCCCGTCGATATTTGCAGAGTCATGAAAATGCTGTTGATCCACGATGTCGTAGAGATCGACGCGGGCGACACCTTTGTTTATGATACGGCCGCTTCAAAAGAGCAGGCGGAAAAAGAAATCAAAGCCGCAGAACGTTTATTCGGAATGCTGCCAAGCGAGCAAGGCAAAGAGCTATTGGTATTGTGGCATGAATTTGAAGCCGCACAAACTGACGATGCAAAGTATGCAAAAGCCCTCGACCGTTTAATACCAATGCTTCTGAATTATCATAATGACGGTCAAAGTTGGCAAGAACATGGCGTAACGCGTGAACAAGCGCTTACTATTAACAAAAGAATTGAACTTGGCTCTGTCACATTGTGGGACAAAGCGAAAGAAATAATTGAAGATGCCACCGATAAAGGTTGGCTGAAGTCGTAATAAAGGAGACTGAATGTCTTATTTGCCTTTGGACGAATACCAAAGAAAATGGATTTTTACTCACCAGTCGATGCCGGTACCAGAAGAAGACTTAGCGCAGATAAAGCCGATGAGTCAGGCTCGCTCCGCTCAGTTCTGGAAAGAGAACATCAGTGCGCAAAGCCCTGATATGGACCGTTTGAGCTCTCAAGATTGGCCGATGAAAGAGTCCAACTGGTCAGAAACTGTCGACTGGATGGCCGCTTGGGAATCAGACGAGCCAGACATGCCAACCGAAGTTGAAACACATATTGATTGGCAAGACGATGTTACCGTTTATTTTTGTTACGAGAAGTACAACGTCATCGAAACCAAGTGGTCTATCTTCAAAAAGCATTGGAAGAACTTCCTGTTCTATGATGATGGCCCAATGTTGCTTGGCCGCCGTCGCGCTCAAGCTCTTTGGTTTGACTCAAAAGGCAATGTTAAACTGGGCGAACGCCATTAGTAATATGCTGAAGTTATTATATTAAGCCACCAATTTGGTGGCTTTTTTTATTTAAAGGTTTGATAGAGGGCTTAGGACGCCACTTGCTCCTCTTTCGATAACGTGAGTGTATATTTGAGTGGTTTTTACATCTGAGTGTCCTAACTGCTCCTGAACTGTTCTGATATCGGCACCTGATTCGAGTAGATGCGTGGCAAAGCTGTGCCTTAGTGTGTGGCACGTTACCGATTTTTCGATTCCCGCGTCTTTCGCTGAGCGTTTGACGGCTCTTTGTAGAGCACTCTCGTTGATATGATGTCTTCTTAACTCTCCCATTTCTGGGTCAACACTTAGTTTTGCTGATGGAAATAGAAAGTGCCAGTTAAAGTCCAACTGCGCGTTTGGGTATTTACGTTGTAGACCCTCTGAAATATAAACACCTGCGTAGCCAGGCATGTGGCAATCTTTTTGATAATAACTCCTAGCGAGATCCACTTGTGTTTTTAGGGGAGAATGTAGCTCTTTTGCTAATGTCACCGTACGGCTTTTTCCGCCTTTACCTTGCCAGACACGGATTGCACCATAATCATAATCAATGTCCTGAATTCTTAATCTCAGGCATTCCATTAAGCGAAGCCCGGAACCATAGAGTAGAAGTGTTTGAAGCTTGTATTTGGGATCGATATGTTTAATAAATCTACGAATCTCGTCTCGTGTTAACACGACAGGAAGTTTTCTCTCAGTTAGTGACTTTTGAAATCGCATTTCGAGTGAGAGCGGTGTCTGAAAGAAATCTCGGTACAGAAATGCAATTGAACAAAGCGCTAAAGCTTGAGTTTTTACTGCGACTTTATCTTTGACAGCAATGTGACTAAGGAACTGAACTACATGTTCTTCTGATAACTTAGATGGATGTGAAAACTGATGAAAAACGATATAACGCTTGATCCAAAATAGGTAACTTTCAATCGTTTTATTTGAGTAATGACGCATTAGCATATGCTCTTTTACACTAAGTAAAAATTGGGATTTCATAACGAAACGTAACCTGTTTATTTATACAGGATTGTTAATTTAACATCACTCAGTTGTCTAACCTGCTTTTTGCCGTCTAATTGCGCGTACCATCACTCATATTCATACCTCGTTTCTATATTTTTCATAAAGATAAGTGCTAATATTCATGAATATGCTTAAGAGGAAATAAGGCGTTGTTACGTCTGAAAGGCTGCAAAAAGCCGTATAGAAAGCGTTATGCCTAAGGTGAAATTGATGATCAAGCAGCTTGATGCAAATGAAAAATCTGTGGTTGAACTGTCAGAGCGTTGCTTCGACGAGCTTCGTCAAGTTTACAGGCCAACTGAGCTCGCAGTTAGCAATAAAAACAGTGCTAAAAGTGAGTGGAGTTGTTTTGGTTTCCATGTTGATGAGGTTTTAGTTGGAGTAGTTGAAGCTAAACAGGTTGGCTCAGAATTACAGCTTAGCTCGTTAGCAGTTGCACCAAGTTTTCGCCAAAAAGGTGTAGCTAGAAAGCTCGTCGATTTCGCTGTTACACAGTTTAAGCGTATTAACTCAGTTTCGGTTTGGGGTGTTGAGCAAACAGGTAATGTCGCTGTTTTTAAGGCACTAGGCTTTAATGTAGTTCAACGTTTTGATTCAGACTTTTTCATACTTTCCGACGGTTCAAAAGCGGTAGAAGTTCAGTTAAAACAAAAAGTAACGGCATAACAAAGCGTTTAAGAGGGACTTGGCACACGTGGCATTTTCAATTTGCGTTGGGTTTAGTGGTTAAGGTGTTATGCGGTCACTTTTGTATTGCGTGCCTGCGCCCCTTAACGCGGCGTTAGAGTGAATGAGGAAGTAGCGAGCTAGGTTTATGGAAAAACATTGTATCGTCTTAGGTGGCGGTGGTTGGATGATGGGGGAAATACCCAGTAAATTGGATAGCTATGTATTGTCGCTTAGTGGCAAAGCCAACCCTAAAATTTGCTATTTATCAACGGCAACGGGTGACGCAGAAGAAGTAATTCAACGATTCTACGATTCCAAGTTAAGCGCAAACCTTAGTCATTACCCATTATTTAAGTTGGACCGTGACTGGCAGACTAAGCTCTTTGAGCAAGATATTATTTATGTTGGCGGTGGTAACACTCGCTCAATGCTCGCTTTGTGGCGAGAGTGGGGAATAGATATTATTCTCCGTGAGTGTTATGAGCGAGGTATTATTCTATGCGGTATGAGCGCTGGAGCAATTTGTTGGTTTGACTACGGTATTACCGACAGCGATCCAAACGAATATTCAGTGATAAAAGGGTTGGGTTTCGTTAAGGGGCTTGCTGCTGCGCACTTCAATTACACTGACCAAAAGTACAGCAAATTTACGGCATTTGCTGCTCAAAATCCTGATGTTTGTTGCTATGGTATAAGCGATTATGCGGCTATACATTTCATTAACGGTGTATTTTCTAACGAAATAGTCAGCCACGAAGAGGCGAAAGTAGTGGTAAAAAATTCACTCTAACAAATTGTTCAAGAGGGATTCAGCACGCGTGGCATTTTTACTATGCGTTAGGTTTAGTGATTAAGGTGGTATGCGGTAACATTGGTATTGCGTGCTTCACCCCTTAACAAGGCGTTATGTTTACTTGTATTTCAAAGGCTTAAATGTCTTAGGCTCTAGTTCTTTGTCCCTCTGGCAATTCGTCCCTAGTAGACTCAGCAAATCCGCATTGTCGGCCTAAATTCTTGAATCTCTCAGCCCGTAAAACATGCCAATGTTCGTGGGTTGCTTCATTGTCAGGTCGTGGCGGTTGTCTTCTGGTTTAACTGGCTTAAAGTCGCTTCCAGGTTCTTAGCCAATTAGCATTTTAGCTTGGCAGTTGCCTCGGCAATTAGCCATTGTCTTGCGCTTTGGTTGGAAAGATAGGGCGCTTGTTGTTTCTTGGTCGGGTTGCCTCATTGGGCAGGGAAGTGGAATTACACGTTTAAGGTTAATCGCCTTTGATGGCCAAGTTGGTTCGAGCCTTGAGGTTTTGCTCAGAAAACTAGTCAGAAATAGCAGTTCTTTCTCAAGTAAATCAAGTATTTGTGGTAAAACATAACAATCAATTTAAGAGGGATTCACAACGCTTGGCATTTTTGCTTCTACTTCAAATTCAGTGTTTATGGCACAATACTTTAGGTTTGGGTGTAGGCGTTGTTCACCCCTTAATTGGGCGTTATGTTTACTTGTATTTCAGTGGCTTAAAGCTTCTTCGGTCTATGTTCTTTGCCCCTTTGGCAGTTGGTCCGAGTTGTCTCAGCAAATCTGCATTGTCGGCTCAATTTCGTGAATTTCTCAGCCCATAAAACATGCCAATATTCGTGGGTTGCTTCATTTGCAGGTCGTGTCGGTTGGGTTCTTGTTTAGCTGGCTTAAAGTCGCTTTGAGGTTTTTTGCCAAGTAGTTTATCGGCTTGGCAGTTGCCTCGGCAATTTAGCATTGTTCTGTGCTTTGGTTGGAAAGAGAGGGCGCTTGTTGAACGTTTATCGGGTTGCCTCATTGGGCAGGGAAGTGGTCTTATGCGCTTAAGGTTTGGCGCATCTGGAGGCCAAGTCGGCTCATACCGTGTGGTTTGCTTCAGAAAACCAGTCAGAAATAGCAGTTCTTTCTCAAGTAAATCATGTGTTTGTGGTAAAACATAACAAACAATTTAAGAGGGATTCCCAACGCTTGGCACTTTTGCTTCTACTTCAATTTTAGTGGTTACGGTACAATGCTTTAGGTTGGGTGGTAGCGTTGCTCACCCCTTAATTGGGCGTTATGTGAATAGGAGGTTCCAATGAACAAGGTAGTCAAAGCTCGCTTCGATGAATATCCGGAAAATGTTCGCCTTAGGTTAGAGGAACTGAGAAATCTAGTCTTTCAAATCGCATCTGAATTGGAGCTGGGTGAAATCGATGAATCTCTAAAATGGGGTGAACCAAGCTACAGCGTAAAAACAGGCAGTCCCCTAAGAATGGATTGGAAACTGAAGTCCCCCAATAATTATTACTTGTTCTTTAACTGCCAAACTAAGTTAGTTGATACATTTCGGGAATTGTATGGTGCAGAACTGAAGTTTCAGGGAAACAGAGCAATAGTTCTGTCCTTATCGAAACCGTTGCCAGAAACAGCAATCAAGTCCTGTTTAGAGTTAGCTTTAACCTATCAGCAGCGTAAAAGTTTGCCTCTGTTGGGTGCTTGAAATAATTCACATAACAAAGCGTTTAAGAGGGATTCCCAACGCTCGGCATTTTGGGTTTGATTCAGCTTTAGTGATTACGGCACAATGATTTAGGTTAGGTGATCTGCGTTGCTCACCCCTTAACGCGGCGTTATGCGTACTAATTAACAAGGAAGAATTAAATTTGAAAGGAAACTGTTTGTGTGGAGAGGTTTCGTTTGAGTTGTCAGGCGAATTGCCACCCATCTATCAATGCCATTGTTCTCTGTGTCGCAAGGTTTCGGGTTCTTCATCAAATTCAGCGTTGATAGTTGAAGCATCAAATTTTAAGTGGCGTTCCGGCGAACATCAAATTAGGTCATTTTCTACGAGCTCAGGTTTTAAATCTGAGTTTTGCTGTCAATGCGGTAGCCCAGTACCGAATATCAGCTCAAGCGGTGATTCATATTGGGTGCCAGCTGGTCTGCTGTCCGAGCCCGTGGATACAAAAGTTTCTGCTCATGTTTATGTTGGCTCTCACGCTAGTTGGGACGTGGGTTTTGTTAATGACGGTATACCGAAATTTGATACGATGCCAACTGAGAAAGATTGGTTAAAAATATGCAGGTAACGCACGCATAACAAGGCGTTCAAGAGGGATTCTCAACGCTTGGCAGTTTTAGTTCAAAGTTTGGCTTTTGTGATTATGGCACAATGGTTTGCGTCAGGTGGTGGCGTTGTTCACCCCTTAACGCGGCGTTAGGCGAATGGAGGTGCAATGAACTACGAAAGTGGAATTTTTAGAGTCAGAGAGTTTCGAGAAGCTGATGCAAATTCTTTGTTCAATATGTATTCAGGCTCAAGCAGTTCAGCCAAGTACATATCGACATTGCCTCACGACACAGTTGAAACCACGCTCTCGAAAATTAAGCAATGGCGAAAATTCTATTCAGAAAATGCTCCCAAAGTTTGTGTGTATGCTGTTGCTGCGAGTCCAGATGATTTCGTGTTCGGTTTAGTTGTTTTCGTATTTAATGAGCAATATGCTGAAATTCACTTTGGTATATCAGATCAATTTAGTCATCAAGGCATCGCAACAAAGTTATGCCGCTCTGGTCTGCAATACTTGAAAAGTTTGGGTGTAAATGAAGTAAGAACAAATCCCTTTATTGAGCATCTCGCAAGCATAAGAGTTTTAGAAAAGTCGGGTTTCTCAAATCATGGTACGCTCAAAAATCATGCGCGGTTTCCGACTTTGGGCGATGGTCTATTCAACTGTGCTGATATGCGTATAAGCCTTTGCAAATTCGCCTAACAAGTTGTTCAAGAGGGATTCACAACGCGTGGCATTTTTACTATGCGTTGGTTTTGGTGTTTAAGGTGGTTTGCAGCAACTTCGGTATTGCGTTGTTCACCCCTTAACAAAGCGTTATGCGTAAAAGAGGAGTTTTATTTTGGGTGCATGGAGTGAAGACAATTTTGGCAATGATAGTGCCAGTAATTGGATATGGGAATTGGAGAAATCAAAAGGGGTGAATACTCTACTGTCACCGATACAATCGGTGGTAAATGAGAATGAGTACTTGGAAGTAGATATTTGCTCCGAAGCTTTAGCTGCCTCAGAAGTCATTGCGGCGGCGATAACAAACGATCACATTTTGTTGCCAGATGAAGCCCGAAATTGGCTTAATCGTAAGCAAGGTTGGCTAATTGGTCGTAAGCCTCAAATAACAGCAGAGCATGCGAAACAAGCGCTAAGAGCAGTTCAAAAAATACTTTCAAGCTCTGAGCTTCAAGAACTCTGGGAAGAGGATGGAGTTAATGAAAAATGGAGAGAAATACAAAGTAATCTCATTGCCAAGTTAGAAAGCGCATAACAAACTGTTTAAGAGTGATTCGCAACGCGTGGCATTTTCATCATGCGTTGATTTTAGTGATTAAGGTGGTATGCGGCGGCGTTGGTATTGCGTTGCTCACACCTTAACAGGGCGTTATGGCGCAGGGATAGAATCAGCTAAGGGAACTCTATGAGCGAGAAAGTAAAAGTAGCCTTGAACTGGCTCAAAGGTCTTTTGGAATCGGAGAATATCGAGTATCAAATAGTCGGTGGGTTGGCGGCAACGATTCATGGTGGCAGTCGTGAAGTCGCAGACATCGACCTCTATATCCACAATTCAGATGCAAAAAAAGTATTAGCTCACGTTTCACAGTATGTTTCTAAGCCACTTACTCGTTACTCGGAATATGGCTGGGACTTAGAGTATTTTCAGTTAATCTATCGAAATCAAAAAATTGAAATAGGTTTGGCTCAACATACCAAGATCCAATCTTCACTGGATGGTTCGTGGCACCAACTTGAAATCGACTTCTCAAAGTCAGTTGTCAAAAGCTATCAAGGTATTGAATTACAGGTCATTCCGGTTCATCAGTTGGTAGAATATAAGCGAATATTGGGTAGGGAAGTAGACCTCATAGACGTTCAGCAGTTAGCTTCAAGTTCAGCGCCATAACAAAGCATTTAAGGGTGATTCTCAACGCTTGGCATTTTTCATTCCATCGTTGAGTTCAGTGTTTACGGTGGTATGGTTAGGTTCAGTGGTCGCGTTGTTCACACCTTAATGCGGCGTTAGCCTTCTCTCCAAGCATGTAGAATCAAATAGAGGAAATGCACATGAATAAGTACCAAAAATACCCATTAAACTGTTCATTTTGTAATGCGTTAACTCCTCATACTTTGATTTCAACATTTAACGATGATGAACAAAGTAAAGAGAAGCCAAGTGCGTTTTCATTTATCCGGGCGCTTGGCTTCTCTTTCGAAGTTTTTTGGCGAAGTTTAGTCGGCTCTTCTTACTATATTGCTAAAGAAAAACTATACCATTGTGACAAATGCGGCAAAGTAGAGAAGCATTGAAAATAAAAAGGCTAACAAAGCATTCAAGAGGGATTCACAACGCTTGGCAATTTTGGTTTGAATTGGCTTTAGTGTTTACGGCACAATGGTTTAGGTCAGGTGGTTTGCGTTGTTCACCCCTTAATGCGGCGTTATGCATATAAGGGCAAAAAATGGAATATTGCGTAAAAATAGAAAGAGTTCCTTATGAAGAGCCATATCATCTGCAACTATTGTGGGACGTTTCAAATGGTATGCAGAGCACAAGATTTGAACTATATAATAATGCCTCTGATCTACTGAAAATCGCTAAAGCTCTAGAGGTTTTCCCTCGTCATCCAAAAGACGTTTTTCTGTATGAAATAGGTTCGGAAAGGGAAGAGGATAACTTTGCGCATTATTTTCGTCTGAGGGCATTTATGGTGAGCCCACGAGGGCAATGTGCTCTTCAAATTAGGTTCTGCAATAATTCTCCTCTACCCTATAAACACGTATCAGAGTTTTGTATACAACTTGAACCTAGAGATCTGAATCGGCTGGGCGGTTTGTTTAATGAGTTCTCTAAATTACAAAGTAATTTCCTTGCGTGGAATGCCAAGGGCGATTTTCTAGGTGATAAGTGGGAATATGCATAACAAAGCGTTTAAGACGGATTCCCAACGCTTGGCATTTTCGGTTTGCTTTGAATTTAGTGGTTACGGCGCAATGGTTTAGGTAGGGTGGTAGCGTTGCTCACCACTTAACGCGGCGTTATGTTTTCTTTGATTTTCAATGAATAAGATGATTTCGTGGCTCTGATTCTTTGGTCTCTTTACCCGTTAGATCGAGTAGTCTCAGCAACTCCGCTTTGTCTGTTCAAATTCTAGAATTCCTCTACCGACTTTACGCTTCAAGATTCGTGGGTTGCTTCAATTCGAAGTCGCGCCTCCGTGTTGATAGTCTGTCTGGCGTAAAGTTGTTGTCAGTGTATTTGCCAATCAGCCTATTGGCTTAGCAGTTGTCTCGGCAATTTGCCATTGTTCAGCGCTTTGGTTGGAAAGAGAGGGCGCTTGTTGAACGTTGGTTGGGTTGCCTCATTGGTCTGGGAAGTGGAATTGTTCGCTGAATGTTTGGCGCATTTGGCGGCTAAGTGACTTTGAGCGTGTGATTCACTTCTTAGAATGCATTCAACAAAGCAGTTCATTGCCAAATAAATCAGGCGTTTGTGGTAAAACATAACAAACGCTTCAAGACGGATTCGCAACGCTCGGCGGTTTTGGTTTGAATTGGCTTTTGCGTTTACGGTGTAATAATTAAGTGTCGTGGTAGTGTTGCTCACCACTTAAGCGGGCGTTATGCGTACTAATTAACAAGGAAGAATTAAATTTGAAAGGAAACTGTTTGTGTGGAGAGGTTTCGTTTGAGTTGTCAGGCGAATTGCCACCCATCTATCAATGCCATTGTTCTCTGTGTCGCAAGGTTTCGGGTTCTTCATCAAATTCAGCGTTGATAGTTGAAGCATCAAATTTTAAGTGGCGTTCCGGCGAACATCAAATTAGGTCATTTTCTACGAGCTCAGGTTTTAAATCTGAGTTTTGCTGTCAATGCGGTAGCCCAGTACCGAATATCAGCTCAAGCGGTGATTCATATTGGGTGCCAGCTGGTCTGCTGTCCGAGCCCGTGGATACAAAAGTTTCTGCTCATGTTTATGTTGGCTCTCACGCTAGTTGGGACGTGGGTTTTGTTAATGACGGTATACCGAAATTTGATACGATGCCAACTGAGAAAGATTGGTTAAAAATATGCAGGTAACGCACGCATAACAAGGCGTTCAAGAGGGATTCTCAACGCTTGGCAGTTTTAGTTCAAAGTTTGGCTTTTGTGATTATGGCACAATGGTTTGCGTCAGGTGGTGGCGTTGTTCACCCCTTAACGCGGCGTTATGTTCTCATCGTTAAAAAAGGGATATGAGTCGAGCTTGAGTCTTTTTCATACATTTTCCTTCTGAGACTCTTTCATACTGTGTGAGCGGAGGGCAATATGAAAGAGTTAAGATTAACAAACGCTATGATCACGTTCATTTTGGGAATGATTATCGCGGGTTTAGTTTCAAAAGGGAGTTTTTTGGGGACGGCGTTCAAATATCCTTCAGACTTTATGTTTATAGTGTTTGGTGGCCTACTAGCATTCCTGATTTCTGGATTTTCAATTAGGTACTTGCAGAAAGGTTATTGGAAAGAGTCAGCGTTAATGTATCCAATTTACTATTATGGCTCTTTTGGGCTTTTTGCAGATGGTCATTTAGCAGGTTGGACGCATAGTGGCAGTGTGGGTGAAAAGCTAATGATGTCTCAAATATACATTTTGCTATCACTCGTTTCGGTATTTATTCCACTTATTATCGCTGCAATCTCAGTTGCTCACATTGTTCTATTGAGAGCAGAGGTGAAAAAAGTACGAACATAACAACCAGTTCAAGTGGGATTCAGCACGCGTGGCATTTTTGGTATGCGTTTGATTTCGGTGTTGAAGTGCAATGCGGAAACTTGGTCATTGCGTGCTTCACCCCTTAACTGGGCGTTAGCACTGGGTTGGCATTAAAGGCTAAAAGTTTCTGTTTTTATTGGTTTCTTTTCCTCGCTTTACACCTGAGCAAATGTGCCTTTCAGGTTCGCTCCGGTGGCACTAGATGTGAAGTTTTCGCTTTGAGTTCATTCTTTACGGTTTCTAACTTTCGGGTTATTTCTCTGGTGTTGTTTCTTTAGCGCTGAGAAATTTTCGGCAAAACAAGCGTTTCTTTGTCGCTGTTGCTCAAGTTCGAAGCCCGTATTCTTTGCTAATTTGAAAGAGGTGAAAAAGGGCAGTTAAGCATGTTTTTCTTCTAGCCAACTTACGTCTTGGATTTAGTTTTCAGTTTGGCAGCTGCCTGTTTGGTTTCAGTGTTTTTAGTCATAAATTTCGTGCTATATTTCAATATCTTGGCGTGTACCAAAGGCTTAAAGGGCAGCGTGCTAACAAACAGTTCAAGTGGGATTCACAACGCGTGGCATTTTTACTATGCGTTGGTTTTAGTGTTTAAGGCGGTATGCAGCAGCATCGGTATTGCGTTGTTCACCCCTTAACTGGGCGTTAGGTTAATGGAGATAATAATTGAATAAATGGTATGAAGATGATGATAAAGTTAAATCATTGTTTGACGGAATTCGAAACTACATATATTGCGGAGTAATTCTCTATGTTGGTGTTTGGACTGTAATCCGTCCTGCTGGAAATTTATTTATAGATACACTCGGAATACTGTTTAGTTGCTTGGCTATTTACTTGTTTTGGGTGAATACAAAAATAATGGAAAGGAAACTTTTTCAACAGCCTAGAGGCTCTTTGAAAGGGACTATAGTAATTAGCCTGATCTCAACGTTGTTTCTTCTTTTAGGTTTTAGTCTTTTAGTTCAACAACTCACGGTATTAAACTACAGCGACTTCTTTCCTCCGGTTAACGAAAACAGTTAAGGTTAGAAATGAGCGTGCGTTGAGAAATTAACCTAACAAACTGTTCAAGAGGGATTCGCAACGCGTGGCATTTTCACTATGCGTTGGTTTAAGTGATTAAGGTGGTATGCGGCTACTTCGGTATTGCGTTGCTCACCCCTTAACAGGGCGTTATGCTTAATCCATTAAAATCAAGTGCTTGTGGTTTTCGAACCCTTTGGCATTTCGTTCAGGTTTGTCGGCAATTCAATATTATTCGTCGCTGCCTAACGAAGCGGCAATTTTGCGTGCGCTTTAATTTCTGAGTCATTGCCTCAATGGAATGTTGAGTCTGCGCGAGGTGAGTTTGTCTCTCTCAAGTCGCGTTGAGAAGTTTGGTGCCTTTACTTATAGGCTGAAAGTCTGTCGGCAATTGAGCATTGTTTTTTGCTGTCTAATGAAACAGTAATGTGTTTGTCGGAAAGGGTTTCCACATTGTCTGATTTGTAGCATGAACCCCTGTATTGGTCAGTTTATAGGTATTTGAGTCAGTTCTAATTCAAGAAATGTTGTGGTTTGGCCAATGATTTCAGTGAGTTATTCTTGAGTTGGTTTAAGTTCAAAGTGTTGTGGCTTAAGCATAACAAACGCCTCAAGAGGGACTGTCAACGCGCGGCGTTTCCAGTCCCATTGAGCCGCGGTGGTTGCAGTTGTTGTGTTTGAGTTTAGTGGAAATGCGTTGTCAGCCCCTTAGGCGGGCGTTATGTGAATAGTGGAAAAAGGAGAACAGGGTTGATGGAATCTAATGTTTTTGAACGAACTAACATCGGAGAGCCAGAAATAAGCTCAAGGCTGTATAACCTCACAATAGGGGCTGTGCTGTGTTGGGGATTTTGGGTTAATTGGTTAATGGTTGGGAATATCCCCGTTGAGTCAATTACATCTGTCAATCCTTGGATCTTTTTTATTGGCTATTTGGCAAGCTGTTTATTTGGGATTTACTTATTCAGTAAGTCATCAAATCCTCTAGTTAGTTTTGCAGGCTATAACTTTGTAGTTGTACCTTTTGGACTAATCATCAACATAGTCGTATCAAATTATGATCCCTCGTTAGTTCTGGAAGCGATTAAGGTTACAGGATTAGTGACCGGCATAATGATGTTGCTCGGTACAATGTTTCCGGTTTTCTTCCAAAAAATTTCTGGCGCGTTAACCATTGCATTAATAGCTGTAATTGTTGTTGAGCTTTTTCAAATATTCATACTCGGCATTCACCAGGAATGGCTGGATTGGGCAGTTGTTATCATATTCTGTGGTTACATTGGCTATGATTGGGGGCGAGCAAATCAAATTCCCAAGACAATAGACAATGCAGTTGATAGCGCAGCAGCACTCTACATGGATATCATTAACCTCTTTTTGAGAATCGTTCGGATTATGGGGCGTAAATAAAATTCACATAACAAACGCCTCAAGAGGGACTGTCAACGCGTGGCGTTTCCAGTCCCACTGAGCCAGGGTGGTTTCGGCTGTTGTTTTTGAGTTTAGTGTTAGGCGTTGTCAGCCCCTTAGGCGGGCGTTATGTGAATTCAGCACACTACAGATTAGTTTTTGTGGCTCTTCTCCGCTTTCATGAGTCAAACAACATCAATGAACCTATCATAATCACATGATTTATAATGCTTATTTTTATTATAAGTTTGTAGTGTATTTTGTCGTCTTTGTATTCCTCGTTGTTTTGCTTTAAAGGTCAGTGTGTCGAATCTTGTTCAATAGAAGAAGTGTCCCAATCAGTTTTCGTTCGTTGCCGTCGAGACCGAAGATATAAGGTCAAAGATCCAATCACAGGTGCAACCTGCACCGTAGACCACTATGTCAAAAGACGACTTCAGGATCTGCCTGTTAGCGGACGGCCATGCACGATAGAAGTTGAACTGGCTAAAACCAGAGATAAAGACGGAAGACGGCTAATTGAAGATACTGACTATGTCTCTAAAGGAGGTCGCTATACCGCTCGCTTTTGCAAGTTTATCAGTGGATTATGCCGCCACATGAGCATACATGCCGTGTCTCAGCATTTAGGTATTCGGTGGGAAACAGTCAAAAACATCGATAGAGAATACTTGCGTTCAAGCCTGCCAGCTTTAGAACCCGAGAAACTAAAGAACTTACTCCACATTGGCGTTGATGAAGTAGCTAGAGCTAAACGACACGATTATATGACCGTCGTTTACGACCTTGTTTCTGGTCATTTAATTTGGGTAGAACATGGACGAAAAGCAGAAGTCCTTATCTCATTTTTCGAGCAACTATCAGAGGAAACAAAGGCTGGAATTAAAGCGGTATCAATGGATATGGGGCAAGCTTACCAATCAGCGGTAAGAAAAATGTTACCTCATGCAGACATCGTTTTTGACCGATTCCATGTGATGCAAAACTACTGCATTTTAATCAGAAAAGAGAGAGCGAAAGCTTTTAGGATTGGCTCGCACGATGAGAAAAGGATGCTTAAAGGCACACTCTTCCTCCTACTGAAAAATGCACAGAAATTGGATGACAAGCAGTCTGACAGACTCGACGATTTACTTGAGAGTAACAAGACGTTGTGCGTGATTTATATGCTAAAAGAGCAGCTACAAGCGATATGGGATGAGCCTTGTTACGAGACCATGACAGCCGCTCTTGAAGCTTGGTGCCGTCTAGCAAAGTCAACTCGGATAATGTCACTAAGCAGCTTTGCAGACTCAATATTAGAAAGAAAAGTAGGTATCTGTAACTACGCAAAATACAAGCTGACCAACGCTCGGGTTGAGGCTGGCAATGTATCTATAGGGTTACTCAGACGAAGAGCCAGAGGAGTAAGAGATACAGATTATTTTAAGTTGAAGATCAGACAAACATCGGTTCCTGATACCCACTCAACTTTTTACCCAAATATCAAGCTCACCTAAGCGGAGAAGAACCGTTTTTGTTTTCAACCAGATTACAGAGGTAAATATGAACCTAAGCCAAATTAAAACTTTGCTCTCAAAAGGAGAGATAAAATCTAATGAAGTGAATCCAATTATAGATTCGTTAGCTGTATCTGATTTAGATAAGTTGTCTGATGGAGAACTTATCACATTGAAAGAGCTCCTAAATAGTATGCTTCTACTCATAAACGACCCTAATTCTGGTGCATACTTGAATAATCAAAAAAAAGCAGAACTGTTGTTTTCGTCTATTAAATAGTTTGAAAGATAAATTCACATAACAAACTGTTTAAGAGTGATTCGCAACGCGTGGCATTTTTACTATGCGTTGGTTTTAGTGTTTAAGGTGGTATGCGGGAGCTTGGGTATTGCGTTGCTCACACCTTAACAGGGCGTTAGTTGCCAACGAGGAAAACGCAGCTAAAGCAGAATGTTTAGAGTTAAAATTAGTGTGTTTTTGGTGGCGTTTCGTACTTCAATTTT
>NZ_CAKLCK010000004.1:0-14707 GCF_921292965.1 Allocatenococcus thiocycli | reverse complement strand
TCAGACAAACGAAAAAAAAGGCTTGGTAAAAACCAAGCCTTTTCAGAAAATTATTCAATTAGTACTGTTGATTGCGCAGAGCGTTAATACGCTTGTCTAGTGGTGGGTGGCTCATTAGTAGCTCTGTCAAAGACTGCTTACCGTTGATACCAAACGCCATCATAGTGCCATCTAACTTCGACTCTTGGCTCATTTTCAAGCGCTCAAGAGCAGCAATCATTTTTTCTTTGCCGACCAGACTAGCGGCACCAGCGTCTGCATGGAACTCACGATGACGGCTGTACCACATGGTGATGAAGCTTGCTAAGAAACCAAACACCAGTTCCAGTACCATAGAGACACCAAAGTACACCATCATGTTTGAACCTTGACCCTCTTCCTCATCGTTAGACGCCACCATGTTGGCGATAAAACGTGACAAGAAGATAACAAACGTGTTCACAACACCTTGCATCAGTGTCATCGTAACCATGTCACCATTAGCAATGTGACTCACTTCGTGCGCCAATACAGCTTCAGCTTCATCGCGAGTCATGTTATGTAGTAGACCCGTAGAAACTGCAACCAATGAGTCATCACGCTTTGCACCTGTTGCGAAGGCATTGATATCTGGTGAATCATAAATTGCCACCGTTGGCATGCCGATCCCCGCTTGCTGAGCCTGACGACCTACTGTCTCCAGTAGCCAGTGCTCTGTTTCGTTACGTGGGCTTTCGATAACCATACCGCCAACCGAACGCAGTGCCATGCCTTTTGACATCATTAACGAAATCAGTGCACCACCAAAACCAAAGACCGCAGCCATAACCAGCAAACCAGACAAACTGCCCGGCTGCATTCCCGTTGTAGCGTAAACAATATTCAGAACAACACTAAGAACTAGCACAACGGCTAGGTTAGTTGCCAGGAATAACATAACTCGCTTCATTACTTTTCTCCGAGGAAGCTTATTGTTGTAAAAGCCGATCCCATTTGGTTTCGTGCTCCGTTGCGTTATAGATATAGTCTATCGCTGTTAAAAACAAGGTTAAGCAATAAATTGCAACATTTGTTTTCTCAACTGAAATAAATCGTAAATTTTTATAGCCTAAAAACAGTATTTTAGACCAGGTTTAGACTTTGGTCTTATTGTTCGATTGTTTCAGCGTGCTAAATTCAGGTCAGATGAACAAAAACAGAGCAAACTCTAAAGGCTTTCCAAAGCCGAGTAGCTCCAAATCCATGTCTTGAGGGAAAAATCATGGTAGAAACGAACGACTATCAAATGGCTATCGATTTACTACGTTGTCACCTAGGTATCTCAGAGGACGAGGCAAAGCAACAACTTGGTATTTCGACTGATGATCATATGGCTAATCGTATTGCAGAAACGCAACACGCATTGATGGGTCTCGGTAACGAAAAATAAACCTGAATTAGGTTTTCGAATTCGAATAATGGAAAGGGCTGCGCAATGCAGCCCTTTCGTTTTTCTGTGTTAGCGTTCAAGCAAAGGGTCGATGTTAATGTATTTGCCGAGTTCTTTGCGCTTAGCACTAGGAACATAAGGGATCTCACCTAATTTGGGTGCACCTAAGCGAGATTCCAGCATCTCGATGATGTCCGCATAGTGCTCCGTTCCCGGGTTCACGCGATTTGCTACCCACCCAACAAGGTTCAAACCATCGGCTCGAATTGCCTCTGCGGTTAAAAATGCGTGGCTCAAACAACCCAGTTTAATACCAACAACCAAAACAACTGGAAGCTGCTCTTGTTTAACCCAAGTAGAAAGATTGTCTGTATCCGAAACCGGGACTCGCCATCCCCCCGCACCTTCAACCAAAACCACGTCAGCCTGAGATTTATGCTGAGCCAGTTTTCCACTTAAAACGTCGTATTTAATTTCAACATCTTCATGTTTCGCGGCGATATGCGGCGAAGTTGGAAGCTCCAGTGCGTACGGGTTTATATCATCGTAAGCCACTTCTAGTGTCGCTGCTTTTTGTAAATGCAACGCATCTGAGTTGCGCCAACCTTGCTCTGTCTTTTCGCTTCCTGCTGCCACTGGCTTATAACCAATGGTGTTTAACCCTTTTGCCGCTAACGCTTGCAGAATGGCTTTAGACGCTACCGTTTTTCCTACATCAGTATCCGTACCAGCAATAAAAAAAGCATCAATCATAGATGTATTACTCCAAAACAAACCTGATAACTTGCAGGTAAAAGGCCTTTATCGTTTTTGAATTCTTGGTACGCACGTTCTACGTGTAAAAGTTTGCGGCGGCTTGTCAGCGCAGGAGAGCGCCCACTAACATGGGTTGCTCCGATACCTTTAAGGTCTCGCATAACAGAAAACGCAGAGTCGTACCAAACTGTGATGGAGGTCAAGTCTAGATGATGGTCATTGCAGTGAGCTTGCGCCAACGCAATTTTTACCTGATTGATCGTTATAAAGTTATTGACGTGTTGATATGCATCAATTTTTTTCCATGATTCACGTAGCTCATAGAGAGAACCATCAACCAGAGTAGAGAAAAAGCCAGCGCCCCCGTCCTTGAGAACTCGGCGTACTTCGCGTAACGGATAGCTTAAATCACGACACCACTGCAGAGCCAAACTCGAAAAGACAAAATCAAAGTGATGATCATCAAAAGGCAAGTTTTCTGCGTCGGCTAAAACATAGCGTGCTCTCGCATCGCCGCATCGTTGATGGGCCTTGTTTAACATCTCTTGAGAGATATCCACACAAACCACTTCGGCACCACGTTGCTGGAGTAACTCAGAGAAGTAACCCGTCCCACAACCTAGATCTAATACGCGCTTCCCTGATAAATCTTCTGGAAGCCTTTCTAATAACCGATGCCCTACATCGCGTTGAAACGCCGCATGTGCATCATACGTATTGGCGGCTTTACTGAATGAAGTAGCGATAGCACTCTTATCTAGACTTTCAAGAGCCAGATCTCTCTGTTCTGCTTGATTCATTACCGCGCTCCTAGTGCTTGTTCAAGTACGTGAGATAATGTTTTGATTTGATCTTTGGTGTGATTCGCCGTCAAGGTGATACGCAACCGGGACGTCCCTGCTGGAACCGTCGGCGGTCGGATCGCCGTAACCCAGAAACCGTGCTGGCGACATGAGTCTGCGACACTTAACGCTTTCTCTGCATCACCGATAACAAAAGGTTTAATCGGTGTCAGTGTTTCAATAAAGCCGCTCATATCGTGTAAGCATTCCTGATAGTAAGCACTTAACTCCGCCAACTTCTCTCTCCGCCAACCTTGCTCCTGAACGATGGAAACCGCATGAGTTAACGCATACGCTTGTGCAGGAGGCATGGCTGTCGAATAGACGTGATGGCGCGCGAACTGTGTCAGGAAGTCACCTGTCACGCGGTCACACAAAATGGCAGCACCGGAAACGCCAAACGCCTTGCCAAATGTGACTACGAGTATATCTGGCTTGATATTGGCCTTCTCACACGAACCACCACCAGTATCGCCCAACACACCAATGCCATGAGCGTCATCCACTGCCAGCCAGGCATCATTTTCTTGAGTAATCTGGGCAAGCGCCGCGAGAGGTGAGCAATCACCATCCATACTAAAAACGCCTTCCGTCACCACTAAATGATTACATTCGGTATTGATTAGCGAACTGAGATGTTCGAGGTCATTATGTTTAAAGCGTTTCATTTTAGCGGGAGACAACGCACCGGCTTCCATTAAAGACGCGTGATTAAGCCGGTCTTGCAATAAGACATCTGACTTTTCCAACAGAGTAAACAGCAATGCTTGATTGGCGCTGAAGCCCGAGCCAAACAATATTGCGCGCTCATAACCCAACCACTCCGTCAGTGCGGCTTCTAGATTACTGTGCGCAGCGCTAAACCCTGTCACCATAGGTGAAGCTCCGCTGCCACTGCCGTAAACACTTAGCCCCTGCTGCCAAGCCCGAACCAAAGATTGATCATTGGCCAAACCAAGGTAATCATTACTCGAGAAGTTGATATAGCGTTTGCCCGCGTGTTCCAGAACAGACTGGTTACCGGCAAACACTAAGTTCATTGAGCGATCCAGCCCCTGCTCTTTTCGTTGAGAGAGTGCTGATTCGATACGAGATTTAAACGCTGGCATCGTAGAAAAGGTCGTCTTTAGTCGGACGAGCGGCAACACGTTCTACCACACGATCAAGCAATTCGTTCTCTTCAATTTCATCCGGCTTTTGCGAGACTTGCTGGCTGTTTATGCCTAACTTATCAAACAGCATCATATCTTTGTCTTCAGAAGGGTTTGGCGTTGTAAGTAGCTTACAACCGTAGAAAACAGAGTTCGCACCAGCCATGAAACACAACGCTTGCATCTGCTCATTCATGTTTTCGCGTCCCGCAGACAAGCGAACCGCAGATTGAGGCATCATGATTCGTGCGATAGCAATGAGACGAATAAAATCAAATGGTTCAACGTCTTCGACTTTTTCAAGCGGTGTGCCTTTCACTTTAACCAGCATGTTGATTGGTACACTTTCTGGATGAGTCGGCAGATTAGCAAGTTCTACTAATAAACCAGCACGGTCGTTGGCACTTTCGCCCATACCAATGATGCCGCCCGAACAAATTTTCATGCCCGCATCACGAACATGAGATAGCGTATCCAGACGATCCTGATAAGTGCGAGTTGTGATGATATTGCCGTAAAACTCAGGTGACGTATCGAGGTTGTGGTTGTAGTAATCCAAGCCCGCGTCGGCGAGTTGATTCGCTTGCTCTGGCGTCAACATACCCAACGTCATACAGGTTTCTAAACCCATACCTTTCACGCCTTTGATCATATCCGTCAGGTGTGGCATGTCGCGTTCTTTCGGGTTTTTCCACGCAGCGCCCATACAGAAACGGGTAGAGCCAGCATTTTTCGCTTTTTGCGCCGCATCGAGGACACGTTCCACTTCCATTAGACGCTCTTTTTCAATGTCTGTGGTGTATCTCGCGCTTTGAGGACAGTACTTACAGTCTTCTGGGCATGCACCCGTCTTGATTGATAGCAATGTGCTAACTTGAACATGATTGGTTTGCTGATATTGACGGTGAACAAGCTGTGCTTCGAACAGAAGATCCATAAATGGTTTTTCCATTAGCTCTTGTACTTCTGCATGCGTCCAGTTATGACGTACTTCCACGTGTATTCCTTAGATTACTTTTTTTGTTGTGTTGACAGTCTACTTAGTCTCGATAAACTGTCAACACAATCGCAAAATCAAAAGTTTACAACCGGTTATTTTTTAACCTTTACAATATTGGAATTACACATGGATCTTGCCTTCGATCGCCAACATATCTGGCATCCCTACACTTCTACGCTGACTCCTCTGACCTGCTATCCGGTTGTTTCAGCTGATGGGGTCTACATTAATCTGGAAGACGGCACCCAATTAGTTGATGGCATGTCGTCTTGGTGGTCAACGATTCATGGCTATAATCATCCGCATCTGAACCAAGCGGCGCATCAGCAAATTGATCAGGTTTCTCATGTTATGTTTGGTGGTATTACTCACCAACCCGCTATCAGTTTGTGTAAGAAGCTGCTCTCCCTCGCACCTGACAATCTCGAACACGTTTTTCTTGCCGATTCAGGCTCGGTCGCTGTAGAGGTAAGCCTCAAAATGGCGTTGCAATATTGGCATGCAAAAGGCGAACGCAGACCTAAATTCCTTACCTTAAAACACGGTTACCATGGTGACACGTTTGCCGCAATGTCTGTCACTGACCCCGACAACTCGATGCACTCGCTATACAAAGGCTTTCTGCCAGAACATATCTTCGCGGACTCTCCGACATGTGGTTATTGGGATGAATGGAACCCGGACGACTTGTCGGATTTCGCACACAAGATAGAACAGCATCACCAAGAACTTGCCGCTGTGATCCTTGAGCCAATCGTACAAGGTGCCGGGGGGATGCGTATTTATCATCCTGAGTTCCTTAAAGGTGTCAGAGCACTCTGTGATAAATATGAACTTCTATTGATTGCTGATGAGATTGCGACAGGATTTGGACGCACTGGAAAGCTTTTCGCATGTCAGCATGCCGATATTCAGCCAGACATCCTTTGTGTTGGTAAAGCATTAACTGGTGGCTATATGACGTTATCGGCCACCCTTGCGACCAAACATGTCGCCGATACGGTTTGCGGTGGCGAAGCGGGTTGCTTTATGCATGGGCCCACTTTCATGGGTAACCCGCTCGCTTGTGCGGTAGCGACCGCGAGTTTAGAGCTTATCGAGCAAGGAGACTGGCAGCAACAGACTCAGCAAATTGAAACGCTTTTTTCTGAGTTGTTACCCAAGCTAGAACAATATGATGTGGTGAAAAATACACGTTGGCTTGGTGCAATAGGCGTTGTGGAAACTCATCGTCCCGTTAACATGGAAACGATTCAGGCACTGTTTGTTGAGCAGGGTGTGTGGATTCGTCCGTTTGGCAAACTCATTTACATGATGCCACCATTTATCAGCGAGCCAGTACACATTGAAAGGTTGGTAAACGCGATTGAAACAGCGCTTCAACGTGAAGACTGTTTTTTATAACAACAACTTTTTATAACAGCAACGCCCACTGATTTTGGTTTTTAGATATTAAAAAACCCAGCTCAAAAGCTGGGTTTTTGTATTTATTCAGTTTACTTATTAACCGATGTGCGTTGCGCCGCCCATGTACTTCTGAAGTGCAGTTGGGATTGCAATACGGCCGTCTGCTTCTTGGTTGTTTTCAAGGATAGCAACCATTGTACGACCTACTGCTAGGCCAGAACCGTTTAGCGTGTGCACAAGCTCAGGTTTCTTCTCGCCTTTACGACGGAAACGCGCTTGCATACGGCGAGCCTGGAAGTCCCACATGTTAGAACATGAAGAGATTTCACGGTAAGTTTCTTGCGCAGGTACCCACACTTCTAGGTCGTAAGTCTTACGAGCACCGAAGCCCATGTCACCTGTACACAGAACGACTTTACGGTAAGGAAGCTCTAGAAGTTGCAGAACTTTCTCAGCATGACCTGTTAGCTCTTCAAGTGCATCCATTGAGTCTTCTGGCTTAGTGATTTGTACAAGTTCAACTTTGTCGAACTGGTGCATACGGATAAGACCACGAGTATCACGACCGTAAGAACCTGCTTCTGAACGGAAACATGGCGTGTGCGCTGTCATCTTAAGCGGTAGATCCGCTTCGTCAGAGATCGTGTCACGTACCATGTTAGTTACTGGTACTTCAGCCGTTGGGATAAGTGACAGTCTACGCGGTTCTTCGTCGTTCACTTTCTCTTCAAGCGGTTCTGTATGGAAAAGGTCTTTACCAAATTTAGGTAGCTGACCTGTACCAAATAGGCTGTCAGAATTCACTAGGTACGGTACGTACATTTCTGTGTAGCCGTGTTCTTCGGTGTGAAGATCTAGCATGAACTGAGCGATTGCACGGTGTAGGCGCGCGAATTGACCTTTCATTACGATAAAGCGTGCACCGGTAATTTTAGTCGCGCTCGCGAAATCAAGACCGTCGCCCATTTCACCTAGGTCAACGTGATCTTTCAGTTCGAAATCGTAAGTTTTTGGCTCGCCCCAACGAGAGATTTCTACGTTGTCTTCTTCATCTTTACCGTCTGGCACATCGTCAGCTGGCAGGTTTGGAACAGAAAGCGTGATTTCCTCTAGTTGAGACATCACTTGCTCAAGTTCAACTTTCTTCGCATCAAGATCGCTACCTAGTGTACCGATTTGTTTCTTGATCTCTTCTGCGCCTTCTTTGTCACCAGCTGCCATTTTTTGGCCGATTTGCTTGGAGATGGAGTTACGCGTGGATTGTAAATTTTCAACTTCTACTTGAATGGACTTACGTTGTTCTTCAAGGTTACGGATAGTCTCGACGTCTAGCTTAAAGCCACGACGCGCCAGTTTAGCAGCTGTTTCATCCAGCTCAGTTCGAAGTAATTTAGAATCCAGCATTGTTAATCCTATGCTTTTGTAGTTGTGAAATCGCGCACCAACATCTTGCTAGTACGCTATAAAAATTTACCGAATAAATGTATCCAAAAATGCCTACTTTTCATAGCGCTTTTGTGGGCTATTTGCGTCTAAAGTAGCCAAGTAATCTAACTTTTCGCCGATTTTGGTCTCTAGACCTCGATTTGTCGGCTCATAGTACTTACGATCATCCATTTCCGGTGGCAGATATCGCTCACCCGCTGCATACGCACCTGGCTCATCGTGAGCATACCGATATTCAGCGCCGTACCCCATGTCTTTCATCAAACTTGTTGGTGCATTACGCAAATGATGAGGGACTTCGTACTCGGGTAAGTTATGCGCATCTGAAAGCGCTTGTTTCCACGCCACATAGACCGCATTACTCTTAGGTGCACACGCAAGGTACACGATCGCCTGAGCAATCGCACGTTCGCCTTCTGCCGGACCAACACGCGTAAAACAGTCCCATGCAGAGAGCGCTACTTGCATAGCTCGAGGATCCGCATTTCCGATATCCTCGGAAGCAATCGCGAGTAATCGACGTGCAATGTATAAAGGATCACAACCTGCAGCGATCATTCTCGCAGCCCAGTACAGTGCTGCATCTGGGTTAGATCCGCGAATTGATTTATGTACCGCAGAAATCAAGTCGTACCAAATGTCGCCTTTGTTATCAAAACGAGAGACTTTTTCCCCTGCGACTTCGGCCAGTAGCTTAAGTGTGATCTCTTTGTCACCTTGTGCATTGTCTTCGGCCATATCGTAGAGCAACTCAAGGTAATTAAGCGACATGCGAGCGTCACCGTTAACCAGTTCTGATAAGCGATCGAGCACGTTATCAGCAAAGTGGGCAGGTATCTTACCCAGGCCACGCTCTTTATCGTGAATTGCTTGATTGAGCGCCTGTGCAATCTCGTCTTTATTCAGTGAGGTCAGTTTGTAAACTCGCGCCCGAGACAATAATGCGTTGTTGAGTTCGAAAGACGGGTTTTCTGTGGTTGCACCGATAAAAGTAACCGTACCATCTTCAATATGCGGAAGGAAAGCGTCTTGCTGAGACTTGTTAAACCGGTGTACCTCATCCACGAACAATATCGTGCGGCGACCCGTCATTTTATTTTCTCGTGCTTTCTCAATCGCAGCACGTATTTCTTTCACGCCAGACGTCACTGCAGAAACACGCTCCACCTCTGCATTCGCGTAATTCGCTGCGACTTCTGCCAACGTTGTTTTACCGGTACCCGGAGGGCCCCACAAAATCATTGAGTGAATATTTCCGGCTTCCAATGCACGACGTAAAGGTTTCCCCGGACCTAAAATATGCTGCTGTCCGATATACTGTTCGACCGTTTGCGGCCTCATACGCGCAGCAAGGGGACGAAAATCTTCGTCCCCCGAGAAATCTAGTGTGTAATTCGTCACTACCCGTTAATTCCTTTGGTCATCCACTTCCACTCCTTTTGGAATCGTGAATGTGAATCGGTTGGCTTTTGGTTTTCCTAGCTTCACGTTACTGAATTTGAACAGACCTCTTTGACCATCTTGTTCAATCACATTGAAGCCTTTTACGATACCTTTTGCATCGATATTAATCTGGAAACGACCTTGCGTTGAATCGACTGCAGTCGGGATCAGTGTGAACTCGTTACCTTTTTGAGAGACTTTGTAATTATCCCAATCACTTGCGCGATTACGAGTCAAAAGCACAAATGGTGTTTGTTCTGCCGCTTGTTCTTGCCAGTAAATGCTCACTTGTTCGATAAATGGGCTGTAATACCAAAGCGTTTTACCATCAGACACCAACAAGTTTTCGTCTGGGAATGTCGTGCTCCAACGGAACAAACTCGGACGGGCAATCTCAACGGTCCCTTCCCCTTCCATCACCGTTTCCCCTTCAGGACTGATGACTTGCTGAGAAAAGTCGGCACTGAAGCCTTCGTTAATTGATAAACGCTTGCTTAACTCTGCTTTTGGGGATGCGGCATACGCGGTTGAGAATATAGAGAAGCTTAAAACAAGCGCGGAGATGAGTTTCGCTGAAAATCGTTGTTTCATTCAAATACCTATCACTATGGTCGAAAAGACCGAATTTTACTCACCTCTTTGGACTGAGGTGAGTAAGACAAGTTCATTAATCTTTTGGCGGCGCAGGCGCGAGAACTTCGCGGTTGCCATTGTGGCCCGGTGCGCTGACGATACCTTGAGCTTCCAGCTGCTCAACGATTCGAGCCGCTCGGTTATAACCGATCTTGAAGCGACGCTGCACACCGGAAACTGAACCACGACGTGACTGAACGACGTGCTCAACCACTTGATCGAACAACGGGTCTACATCTTCATCAGATTCCATCTGTTCGCCCGGGAGCAAACTTTCCGGACTCTGATCGCCGCTGATAATCTCATCGATGTAGTTTGGTTTGCCGCGAGCTTTCCAGTTATTCACGACAGCATGAACATCGTCATCTGAAGCAAATGCACCGTGTACACGTATGGTATGGCTCGAGCCCGGCGGCAAGTAAAGCATGTCACCCATACCCAGTAGTGATTCAGCACCACCTTGGTCTAGGATCGTACGCGAGTCCGTCTTGGTTGATACAGTAAATGCCACACGCGTTGGGATGTTCGCTTTAATCAGACCGGTAATAACATCAACTGATGGTCGCTGAGTCGCAAGAATCAGGTGAATACCCGCTGCACGTGCTTTCTGTGCCAAGCGTGCAATCAGTTCTTCGACTTTTTTACCGACGACCATCATCAGGTCAGCAAACTCATCCACGACAACAACGATGTATGGCAGTTTCTCTAACAGCGGTGGCTCAGTGTCCATGCTGTCGCCTTCTTGCCAGAATGGGTCATGAATTGGGTGACCCGCTTCCGCAGCCATCTTCAGTTTTTCGTTGAAGCCTTTAACGTTACGAACGCCTAGCGTTGACATCAGCTTGTAACGACGTTCCATTTCGCCAACACACCAACGTAGGGCATTAGAGGCGTCTTTCATGTCTGTTACCACTTCAGAGAGCAGATGTGGTATGCCCTCGTAAATGGAAAGCTCCAACATTTTCGGGTCGATCATGATAAAACGCAGATCTTCCGGAGACGCTTTGTACAGCATACTCAGGATCATAACGTTCACGCCCACCGACTTACCCGAACCAGTAGTACCAGCCACCAGCACATGAGGCATTTTAGCAATGTCGGCAATAACCGCTTCGCCAGCGATGTCCTGACCGAGCACGACCGTTGTCGGAGATTTAGCCTGCTCAAATTGAGGGCTGTTGATAACGTCGGAAAGGTATACGGTCTGACGACTCATGTTTGGCAGTTCCAAGCCAACATAAGGTTTTCCCGGAATCACTTCAACAACACGTACTGCCATTGCAGACAGAGCACGCGCCAAGTCCATTGAAAGGCCGGAAATACGACTTACTTTTACACCCGGTGCCAAATCTAGCTCAAATCGGGTAATAACCGGACCAGGATAAATACCTACGACGTCTGCCTTAATTTTGTAGTCCGCCAGCTTGCTTTCAACTAACCGAGCGACCTGCTCTAGCGCGTCACGATCAATAAAGTTTTCGCGTTTTTCCGGATGATAAAGAAGCTCTAGAGTTGGTAATGGCTCTTCTGGCACAGGCAGATTTTCTTCTTGTTTCATCAAGAATGGGTTTTGTGTTGCTGCCACTTTAGCTTGAGCACCAGCTACCATGTTCTGGAATGCAGCCACATCTTGATCGCCCTCAGCAACCTCTTCTACTTCGACCACAGGAGCAGGCTCAAATGTCTCACGTGGTGACGGTTCAGACCTTACAAACGGCTCGCTTGATTGCGTTATTGAAGTCTCTGATTGAGGAACAACTGTCGGCTCTGGTTGAGCAGCAACGTACTCGTCTTCATCTTCGTCATCAACCACATCAAAGTTCGAAATCGTTGGTTCAATATGCTCGCCGGGTTCTGTCTGCTCAGAAATGTTATCCAAAGAGGCGGGATCTATCACTGGCTCTTCAAATGGTACTGAATCAACGTTAGCCTGCTGTGCTTGCTCCGCTGCGAACTGAGCATACTCTGCGTAGTCCGGTTCACTTTGGAATGATGTTGTATCAGTCTCTTCATGTTCAGCAGGGCGTTGTGGCTCTGAATAATTCTGTTGTGTCGAAGTTAGCGTTTGTTCTGGTTGCTCTTCCATCGCCCAATCGTCAGCCTGATGAGCAGCCGCTTCCAGCTCTTCAATCGTGACATTCAGCTGTTTAGTGCGTTCCACTGATGGATCAACATGACTCGCGCTGAATGCCTGTGTTTGAGGTTCTGGTTTGGAATACGCCATTGCCGGCTTTTCTGCTGCAACCGAAACAGGTTTTACCGAATCCGCCACCGGTTTTGACACTCGCGGTTCCGGCTGAGTTTGCGGCATATAAATAGGATATTCGTGCGGCGCTTCTTTAGGCTCTTCGACATCATATGCGGTCAAGTGAGGAAGTGGTTCTTCTTCCTGTTCGACCTCAGCGCGTCTTGTGGTGACTTTATCTTCAATAAACTCATCAAGTTGAGGTTCCAGTGTCTCCTGCTCTGAGCCTCTGAGTTTGTTAGCAATACCATTGACTAACCCTAGGGAGCGATCGCCTAACCATTCGACAATGTTTAACCAAGATATTCCGGTAAACAGAGTAAAGCCCGCGCCCCACAAGAACAGCAGAACTAACGTGGTCCCCAAAATATTGAGTGTAGGTAATGCCAGGCTGGAGAGTACGTCGCCTACAACGCCACCCGATGAAAAATACCAGATATCATCGAAATTAATATCGGCCAAGCCACAACTGGTCATAATTAGAACTACAAGACCAAGTAGTCTTGTGCCCCAAAGCATAAGATCGATTGGCTCGTCTTCGCCGCGCTTACGACAAAGCACCCATGCCGCCGCCGCCAATAAGAAAGGCAGAGGGTAAGCCAATGAGCCAAACGTGAAAAATAGAGTATCGGCTAGCCAAGCGCCAAACAGGCCACCCGCATTATCGATCTCCCCTCCCCAAGCAGTTTGGGACCAGGAAGGATCAGCCGGGCTAAAGGTAAATAACGCTACAGCAAGCAATACCGAGCTAAGAACGCCCACAATAAAGCAGCACTCTTTCAAGCGTTGGAAGCCATTTAAGCGTGAAGACTGAGGCTCTTCACTTGTTTTGATGATGGTTTCGACTTTCTTTGCGTTCTCTTTGAACATAAATCAACTTGAATATGGAAATGAATTAGGAATTTGCAAAACATTCCGAGCGGCATAAAGCCGCTCGGTAAATTGATTTAACCATATCAAAGAGAAAAACCCAATTACTCAATGCCGAAAGCGGAAGCATATACCGCTTTCTTTGCAAGAAATTAACGAGTTTTAATCACAAGCTGGTTAGATTGTTTCACTTCTTCCATAACAACGTATGTACGAGTGTCGTTTACACCAGGTAAACGTAGAAGCGTATCGCCAAGTAGTCGACGGTAAGCACCCATATCTGATACACGAGTTTTAAGAAGATAGTCAAAGTCACCTGATACTAGATGACATTCTTGGATATCATCCAGTTTTTGAACCGCAGAGTTAAACTGCTCGAACACATCTGGTGCGCCACGGTTTAACGTAATTTCAACGAACACTAAAAGTGAAGCGTCCAAAAACTGCGGATTCAGTAACGCAGTATACCCTGTAATGTACCCCTGACGTTCTAATCGACGTACACGCTCCAAACACGGAGTTGGCGAAAGACCAACACGCTTTGAAAGTTCTACGTTCGAAATACGACCGTCTTTCTGCAATTCATTAAGAATGTTGCGGTCGATACGGTCTAGTTCCTTGGACGGCTTTTTATAGTTGTCTGCCATTTTTTATTCCACCTTATTACTTCCTTGCAAAAAAATATACTACAACTTTTTAATATTTGGTGCCAAATATTACAAATCTATAACTATACTAGCTATTAATTCGATAATAACACCCTACAAATAGTTAAAATAACCATTATAGAAAGAGGATACAGGATGATCATTGGCGTACCTAAGGAAATCAAAAACCACGAATATCGTGTCGGTATGATCCCAGCAAGCGTGAGAGAGTTAATCTCACATGGTCACCAAGTTTTAGTTGAGACCAACGCAGGTGCCGGCATTGGTTTTACAGACGATGATTACATCGCTGTCGGCGCATCCATTCTCCCTCATGCTGCAGACGTTTTCGCGCAAGCAGACATGATAGTAAAAGTTAAAGAACCCCAAGCAGTCGAGAGAGCAATGCTCCGCGAAGGGCAAATTTTATTTACTTATTTACACCTAGCACCAGATTTTCCACAAACTGATGAGCTAATCAAGAGCAAAGCTGTCTGTATAGCCTATGAGACTGTAACAGATAATATGGGTCGTTTGCCACTGTTAGCACCAATGTCTGAAGTAGCAGGTCGGATGTCTATTCAAGCAGGTGCACAAACGCTAGAAAAATCACACGGTGGTCGTGGTTTACTGCTTGGCGGCGTACCTGGTGTTGAACCTGCGAAAGTGGTCATTGTGGGCGGCGGTGTCGTTGGCGCAAACGCAGCTCGCATGGCTGTGGGCCTTCGTGCAGACGTCACTATTCTTGATCGTAATGTCGATACTCTGCGTAAACTGGACGAAGAATTCCAAGGCCGCGCTAAAGTCGTTTATTCTACAGAAGACGCGATTGAGAAGCATGTTGTAGAAGCTGACCTAG